>CAMDMH010000313.1 GCA_945901835.1 Devosia equisanguinis
ATCAACGATCGTCTTCTCATCGCGCCATCTCCCTCGACTCCCGCACTTCTGAAATCTGACTTCTGACCTCTGATTTCTGATTTCCGGCTTCCGACTACGTCGCACTCTGCACGGTCTGCGGACGCCATGCCAGAAGGCGGTTTTCGACCAGGGTCACGACACCGTCGATCAGCAGCACGAAGCCGGTCAGGACGAACATGCCCGCGAAAACGCCGGTCACGTCGAACACGCCTTCCGCCTGCTGGATGAGATAGCCCAGGCCCGCCGCCGCCCCCAGATACTCGCCGACGACAGCACCGACCACCGCAAAGCCCACCGACGTGTGCAGCGACGAGAACACCCACGACAATGCCGAAGGAATGAACACGTGCCGCAGCAACTGCCGCTCCGTCATACCGAGCATCTTCGCGTTGGCGAGCACCGTCTGGCTCACCTCGCGCACGCCCTGGAACACGTTGAAGAACACGATGAAGAAAACGAGCGTGAACCCCAGCGCCACCTTCGACCAGATGCCGAGCCCTAGCCACAGCGCGAAGATCGGCGCCAGTACCACGCGGGGCAATGCGTTAGCAGCCTTGATGTAGGGATCGAACACATCCGCCATCAGCGGCCGCCGCGCGAGCCAGAACCCGCACACCACGCCGGCGACGGTTCCGATCACGAAAGCCAGCACCGACTCGAGCAGCGTAATCCCCAGATGGTGCCAAATCGTGCCTTCGCTGAACCATTTCACGATGCGCCAGAAGACGTCGAGCGGCGTCGAGAAGAAGAACTGAATGTCCTTCGGCTTGCCGAACATGCTGGTCGTCGTGGCGATATGCCAGAAGCCGATGCCGACCACCGCTACCATCGCCTGCAGAAAGCGCAGCAAGACCTGATTTTGCACGCGATTGGCTCCGTCTTCACCCGTAGGACGGGTTAGCAGTGCGCTTCGCGCTGCGTACCCCGACGTCTTCCTTGCCGACGATGCACCAATGTAGCAAGCGGGACGTATTCACTTGCTACCGCACCCTCCGCCGCATCAAGGCTTGCCGAACAACCCGACGATGCCGGCAGCACCCTTCGACTTTCCGGCGAGCTTGGCGAAGAGTTCGTCCCGCGTCAGGCCGGGCGGCAATTCCTTCGCATCGAGATCCGTCGCGATCAGTGTGAACGTGTAGTGGTGATAGCCCGTCTTGGGAGGCGTGCACGGGCCGAAATAGTATGTCGTCCCGACCGTGCTCTTGCCGCCGATGAACTTCGGCCCGTCCTTGCTGACCTCGCCCTCGGCAAAGCCGGTCACGTCGCCGGGAATGCCGTAGGCGACCCAATGGATCACGCCGAGCCCGCCGCGTCCCTCGGGATCGACCATGACGAGCGCGAAGCTCTTCGTGCCCGCCGGGACTTTCAACCACGAGAGCTCCGGCGACACGTTATCGCCGACGCAATTGGGATTGGCCTTGTTGTTACCGGCGTGCTTCGCCGGCAGCATTTCAACGTCCTTGAAGTTCTTCGACGTGATCGTGAACGACTGGGCACCCGCCATGGCGCTGCCGGCGAACTGCATCGCGCCGAACGCAGCAACTGCCGCCAGCGCGGCGACATCTCCTGACTTGAGCATGGCTTCCTCCTGGGCATTGGTTTTGTTTTGAGGCCCATGAAGTTGTAGGCCGCCGGACGAGGCATCGCAACACGCCGCCTCATCACGCAACGCCCCGTTCAGACTGGCGCCACGATATCACCCTGGCTGTATCCCTTCAGAACTTCAGCCTTGAGCGCCGCCCAGATCTCGCGGTGGATCTTGTGGAACTCCGGCTCGAGCTTGATTTCCGAGATGTCGCGCGGCCGCGTGAGATTGATCGGATAATCGCCGATGATGCTCGCGGCAGGCCCCGCCGACATGATCACCACCCGGTCGGCGAGTGCGATCGCTTCCTCGAGGTCGTGCGTCACGAACATCACGGCCTTGCGGTCGTCCTGCCAGAGCTTCAGCAGCAGGTCCCCCATGATGAGCCGCGTCTGCGCGTCGAGCGGACCGAACGGCTCGTCCATCAGCAGAATGCGCGGATTGCGGATCAGCACCTGCGCGAGTCCGACGCGCTTTCTCTGCCCGCCCGACAGCATGTGCGGATGCCGGTGCGCGAAGGCACCGAGCCCCACCCGTCCGAGCCACGCCTGCGCCCGCTCCAATGCCTCTTCTCTCTGCGTGCCCGCAATCTCGAGGGCCACCGCGACGTTGTCGATCGCCGTTTTCCACGGCATCAGCGCATCCTGCTGAAACAGGTAGCCAGCCCGGACATTGAGGCCCCCGAGCGGTTCGCCGAAAATACGCGCGGCTCCGGTCGACGGCTTGATCAACCCCGCTGCCACATTGAGCAACGTAGACTTGCCGCAGCCTGTGGGCCCTACGATCGCGACGAACTCGCCCGCCGCCACGTCGAGCTTGGTCTCCGCGACCGCCGCGTACGTGGCCCCCTTGGCCAGCTTGAACGTGATCGAAACGCCGTCGAGCTCGACCGCAGGCGTCTCAGCCACCCCGGATGCAATTGCAGCCCCCATACCCGCTCCCGCGTTCTTACCGGCCGCCATCACTTCCCCAATGCTTCGATCGAACGGCGAACGGTTGCGACGATATCCGGCGACACCGTCGAAAGGGCGGCAAGTACGGCCTTGCCTTTTTCTGCCGACACCGGATCGTAGGGTAGCCCCGTCGTCTTGACCGCGTGCTCCACGAGCCCCGGATCGGCCATCGAAGCCGCATAGCCCTGGCGCAGAGCCGCGAGTGCTGCAGGCGGCGTTCCAGGTGGCGCGAACATCGCGAAGGCGAGGTCGCCGAACTGCTGGATCAGCCAATTGAACGCATCCCATTCCGGCCCCGACGGCAGCTTGCCGTGGATCTCGCGATAGAGATCGGGGAACGCCGGCATCTCCGTGATGTACTTGTTGCGCTGATAGTTGCCCTGCTTGTCGACCGTCACGAGATAGTTGAGCGCGATGCCCTCGCCCGACTTCAGGAACGCAGCACTGCGCGTCCGAAGCGAGCTGATGGAGGTATTCTGCATCTGCACCTCGCCGCGCTGGATGGCGAGGAAGATGTCCTGCCCCCCCCGATAGCCGGTGATGAACTTGTGCTTCACGCCGAGCACGTCGAGCGTCAGCTTGGCGAGCAGCCCCGAGATATCCGTATTGTTGTAGGCGCCGACCGCTATCCCTTGCGCCTTCATGATGTCGGCCGGCGTCTTCATGCCCCCGGGTGCTACATCCGAGCGCGCGTAGTTCGTCCGCGTATCCCCGATCCCGCCGATGAACTCGAGCTGGTCGTAGCGCACTCGCAAGCCCTGGTTCCCCAGCGCCTGCGCCAGCGGATCGAGGTTCTGGAAGTTCAGCGAGAGGCCGTCCTTTGCCGCCCGTTCCGCGATGAAGTTGGTGGCGACAAGACCGCCAGCACCCGGCATGTTGTTGATGATGAAAGTCGGATGCCCCGGCGTATGCTTCGTCAGATAGCTCGCGAACGTGCGCGCCATGGTATCGACCGTTCCGCCGGCATTTAGCCCGACGATGATCGTCACCGTCTTGCCGGTGTAGTACTCGCCCTGCTGGGCCCGCGCTCCGGTCGAAACCAATGCCAGCGCCGTCAGCAGTACGGCACCAAATCTCGCGACAGAGCTTGCGAAAATCTCAGCCATCGAAACCTCCCGAGTTGCCTTGGTGAACTACTGCTTCTTTACCGTCTCTGCACCGGTCGCATAGATCTCCTCGCATTTCTTCCACTCATCGAAGCCCAGGAGATCGAGGTAGGTTTTCATGCTGGCTGCGTTCTGGCCCGACTGCTTGATGTCGCCGGTATCCCGCATCGTCTTGAGGAAATTCTGCATGCCCGGTATCGCCGCCAGCAGCACGTATACCGAGAACGACAGGAACCGGAACCCAAGCTTCTCAGCCGTCTTCGCATCGATCGGCGGCACGCTGCCCGAAGGCGTGATGTTGTAGACCAGCGGGACATCGACCGCCCGCCCTATCCGTTCCGCCTCCTCGATCGTCCGCGGCCCCTCTACGAAGATAACGTCTGCACCGATCGCCGCATACCGCTCCGCCCGCCGCAACGCCTCGTCGATGCCATGCACGGTCAGCGCATCCGTCCGCGCCACGATCGAAAACTCGTCGTCGCGCCGCGCATCGAGCGCCGCTTTCAACTTCATCTCCATTTCTTCGCAGGAAATGACTTCCTTACCCGCGAACATCGCACAGCGCTTCGGCGTGATCTGATCTTCGATCATGACTGCCGCAACGCCCTGGCGCTCGAACTCCATGATCGTCCGGCGCACGTTGAGCGGATTGCCATAGCCCGTGTCAGCGTCCGCGAACACCGGCAGCCCCGATGCATGCGCGACGCGGCCGGCGTTCTCCGCGTTCTCCGCAAGGGTAAGCAAGCCGATATCTGGAATGCCGAGCCGCATCGCAGAGCTCGCGTTGCCCGACGTCATCACGCACTCGTAGCCTTCCGCCGCGACGATCTTGGCCGAGAACGGATCGCCCACCGCCGGCAGGATGCTGATCGTCTTCCTCGCCATCAGCTCGCGAAACCGTGTCGTGGCTTTCTTAGGCGTCATCATAATCTCCCGGGATGTCTTTCCCAGAGCCTATAGCGCGGCAGCCCGGCCTGTAATAGGCCAGCGGCGGTAAACTGGAGACCCGCCCATGCTCTATCTGATCTCGACGGCCCACCTGAAGCCGGGCACCCGCGAGGCGTGCCTCGCCCCCGCCTGCATCGTCATCGAAGCGTCGCGCAAGGAGCCCGGCTGCGTCTCCTACGACCTGCACTTTTCGGTGACCGACCCCGACAAGATGGTCTTCGTCGAAGTCTGGAAGGACCGCGCCGCCCTCGACGAGCATTTCACGACGCCCCACTTCAAAGCCTGGCGCGCCGCCATCGCTGCCCACGTCGTCTCCCGCAAGCTCGACCTGATAACACCGGAGAAGATCGAAGGTCTTTGAGTATTCGGCGGATTACGCTGCGCTAATCCGCCCTACGGATCCTGCGGACTTGGGCCGATTGCCGCGAGCGCTGATCGGGGTGATCCGCTATCCCCTGCCAATCCT
>CAMDMH010000314.1 GCA_945901835.1 Devosia equisanguinis
CCAGACGCTGCTGGTGCAGTCGGGCAAGCCGGTGGGCGTGTTTCGCACGCATGCGGATGCGCCGCGCGTGCTGATAGCGAATTCGAATCTCGTGCCGCACTGGGCGACGCTCGATCATTTCAACGCGCTCGATCGGGCGGGGCTGATGATGTACGGGCAGATGACCGCGGGATCTTGGATCTACATCGGCAGTCAGGGCATCGTTCAGGGTACGTACGAGACATTCGTAGAGATCGGGCGGCGACACTATGGCGGCAGTCTCGCAGGCAAGTGGATCCTCACGGCGGGGCTCGGTGGCATGGGCGGCGCGCAGCCGCTCGCGGCGACGATGGCAGGCGCCTCGATGCTCGCGGTCGAGTGCCAGCCGAGCCGCATCGAGATGCGATTGAAGACGGGCTATCTCGACGTTCAGGCTGCTTCGCTCGACGAGGCGCTGGAGATCATCGCGCGAGCCGGGCGCGATAAGAAGGCCGTTTCTGTTGGCGTTCTCGGAAATGCGGCAGATGTGTTTCCGGAACTCGTACGGCGCGGCGTGCGGCCAGACGTGGTGACGGATCAGACCAGCGCGCACGATCCGATCAACGGCTATCTGCCCAAGGGGTGGTCACTGGCGCAGTGGGAGGAGCGTCGTGCGAAAACGCCGAAAGACGTGGAGGAGGCCGCGAAACGCTCGATGGTCGAGCACGTGCAGGCGATGCTCGACTTCCACGCGAAGGGTGTGCCGACGCTCGACTACGGCAACAACATCCGGCAGATGGCGAAGGATATGGGACTCGAACATGCGTTCGATTTTCCAGGCTTCGTGCCGGGGTATATCCGACCGCTGTTCTGCCGCGGCGTGGGACCGTTCCGTTGGGCAGCGCTGTCGGGTGATCCGGAAGACATCTATCGCACCGATGCGAAGGTGAAGGAGCTGATGCCGGACGCTGCGCATCTGCACAACTGGCTCGATATGGCGAAGGCGCGCATCAAGTTCCAGGGATTACCAGCGCGGATCTGCTGGGTCGGGCTCGGCGACCGGCACCGGCTCGGGCTGGCGTTCAACGAGATGGTGGCGAAAGGCGAGTTGAAGGCGCCTATCGTGATCGGGCGCGATCATCTCGATTCAGGTTCCGTTGCGTCGCCGAACCGCGAGACGGAGGCGATGAAGGACGGCTCTGACGCCGTGTCGGATTGGCCGCTGCTCAATGCGCTTCTGAATTGCGCGAGCGGGGCGACCTGGGTGTCGATCCATCACGGTGGCGGCGTCGGTATCGGGTATTCGCAGCACGCCGGCATGGTGATCGTCGCGGATGGTACAGCAGACGCGGCGCGGCGGCTGGAACGCGTGCTGTGGAACGATCCCGCGACCGGGGTGATGCGCCACGCGGATGCTGGATATGAGGATGCGATCGCGTGCGCGCGGGAGCAGGGATTGGACCTGCCGTCGCTGGCGTAAGCCGGTTTTGACGTTTAGATTCGCAGCAGCCGACGGGTGTTGCTGCTTGAGACAAGGGCATGCGCGTCGGCGGAAAGGCGTGCGTCATCGAGTGCGCGGCCGAGTTTGCCGCATATCGGGCCGTCGTTGACGATGGGCCAATCGCTGCCGGTGAGGATGTTCGATTCCCCGAGAATGTCGCCGGCAGCGCGTATCATGACCGGGTCGAACTCCATCGTGTCGATGAAGACGTTGTGGCGTAGGATGTCGCGTGTTCCCGTCGGCAGCTTGGAGAAGTGCGAGAAACCGGCGGCCATCGCGAGACCGCCGAAGGCCAGCGCGGTGACGACGACTTTCAAGCTCGGAAGTTGTGTGAACGTGCCGCCTTCGATCAGAGCGATAAGGGCTTGCGAATTTACCGTGCCTCGCGCGAACAGCGTGCCAATACGGCCGTAGGGCTCCATCTGCCCGAGGAGTGGTTGCGGGTTTACCGGATGGACGAATACGGGAACGCCGAGACGGGCAGCGACTTCGAGCGTCGGCCGGGCTTCGGGCGCATCGATGAGGCGATCTCCTTTTGCACATTCGACGAAGACGCCCTTCAGGCCCAGCTTCGTGATCGCGCGTTCGAGTTCGCGGGCGGCGCGGTCACCGTCGTAGGCTTCGACGGTGGCGAGAGCGTAGATGCGGCCGGGGTGACGGGATTGAAGCGCGGCCAGTTCGTCGTTGATCGCGACAATCGTGGTGTGGGGCACGTTGCCAGCGGCATCGCAGATGTGAGCCGTCGGACAGTTGATGACGCGGGCGGCTAGGTCGCCGGAGGTGATATCGGCGAGCAGCAGCGTTTCGTCAGATAAGAGCTTGTTGGTCGGGCCCCAACGCGCTTTCTGCGTCGGTGGAGCGTTCTCCACCGTCGTCAGGCGGAAGCGTGCGGGGACGTGGTGGCAATGGAAGTCGATGATCTCCGATAGCATCGTCAATGTCCTTGGTCTGCTGCCACGGCTTCGACGCGGATCTCTTCGGTGAGTTGGGCCTTGAGCGCCGAGAACTCGGGTGAGGTCTTGATCGTGTAGTGGCGCGGGTGGGGCAGGTCGATCCTGATGTCGGCCTTGATGCGGCCGGGGCGGGCGGACATGACGACGACGCGGTTCGCCAGGAAAATCGCTTCCTCGATGTCATGGGTGACGAACAGGATCGTCTTTTTCTCGCGCTCCCAGATGCCGAGCAGCATTTCCTGCATGAGCGCGCGGGTCTGGTTGTCGAGGGCGCCGAACGGCTCGTCGAGCAGCATGATCTTGGGATCGTTGGCGAGCACGCGTGCGATGGCCGTGCGCTGCTGCATGCCGCCGGAGAGCTGCTTGGGGTAGTGGTTCTCAAAGCCCTTCAGGCCGACGCGATTGCACCAGTCGCGCGCCGTCGCCGTGCGGGTCTCATGCGCGATGCCTTTTTCGCGCAGGCCGAAGGCGACGTTCTCCTCGATCGTGAGCCAAGGAAACAGCGTGTAGGACTGGAAGACGACGCCACGCTCCGCGCCGGGTCCCGTGACGGGTTGTCCGTCGAGCAGCACGCTGCCTTCGGTCGGGCGATCGAGGCCGGCCACGATGCGTAGCAACGTCGATTTTCCGCAGCCGGACGGGCCGAGTATGGTGATGAAATCGTTGTCGTCGATCGACAGCGAGACGGGGGTGAGGGCGCGGGTGGGCGTGCCGCCGCGGGTGGCGGGGAATTCGCGGCCGACGGATTCGATGGAGAGTTTGGTCATCGGCCGGCTCCACCGTGCGGTGTTCCCCCCACCCCTAACCCCTCCCCACGAGGGGGAGGGGGACAATTTGCGGCGGGATTTGAGGTTCGGATCAAGCCAGTCTCCACGGGAACAGGCGCTGGTTCATCCACTTTACGAGGAAGTCCGAGACGAGGCCGATGATGCCGATGACGAGGATGCCGAAGATGATCTGGCCGGTGTTGAGCAGCGCCTGACTGTCGATAATCATATGGCCGATGCCGGACGACGAGCCGATCAGCTCAGCGACGATGACGTAGGTCCAGGCCCAGCCGAGGACGAGGCGCAGGATTTCGGCAATCTCCGGAGCTGCGTGAGGAATCATGACGCGCTGGACGAGTGTGCGGTCTGATGCGCCCAACGTGTAAGCGGCTTCGACGAGGTCGCGTCGCACCGCGCCGACCGCCACAGCGACCATCAGCACGATCTGGAAGAACGAACCGATGAAGATCACGAGCAGCTTCTGCAATTCGCCGATGCCGGCCCACAGGATCAGCAGCGGGATGAATGCGGAAGCGGGCAGGTAGCGCGCGAACGAGACGAACGGCTCGAAGAACGCTTCCACCGGTTTCCAGGCGCCCATGGCGATGCCGAGCGGGACAGCGAGCGCTGCGGCAAGGACGAAGCCGCCGACCACGCGCCAGATGGTCATGCCGATGTCGTAGAGGAAGCCGTGCTGGGTGAGCAGAAGCCAGCCTTCGCGGATCATCGTCAGTGGATCGGCGAGGAAGGTTCGCGAGACATAGCCGCCGAGCGTCGCCCAGGCCCATGCTGCGAAGAACAGCGCGAAGAATGCAATGCCGAGCCAGATTCGAGCGATCGTGGACACGGGGTCGAGGGGGCGGAGGCGGAAGTTGGGGGGCATTTGTGGAGCCGCTTCCCCCCTCCCCCTTGTGGGGAGGGGACGGGGGTGGGGGAAAAAGGCGGGGGAAGTGTTCGAGGCTTCACCCCGCCCCTAGCGCCTCCCCATCGACGGGAGGGGACAGGTGGTGGGCCGGCAGGGGGAAGTTCACAGGGGTCAGAGCCGCAGGGTCTGACCCCGAAGATCCCGCTCGGGGCTACTTGATGAAGCTCGCGTCGATGATGTCTTCGATCTTCGGGGTAGACTTGATGATACCGAGTTCGGTGAGAAGAACAGCGGCTTCCTTCGAGAATTCCTGGATACCGCCCGAGAAGAACTTCTTGTTTTCCTCCGGACCCTGCCAACGCAGATACTTCGACGAGTTGGCGAACTGCTCTGCGGTCTGCTTCACGTCCACGCCCATGATGCCGTTGGCTTTGGCGGGCTCCTTCGCGATCATGTCGAGCGCCTCGTAATAGCTCTTCACGATGTTCGCGATGGCGGCTTTGTTGTCGGCGATGAACTTGGGCGTGCAGCCGAAGGTGTCCATCACCATCGGATAGTCGAGCGTGGTGGCGATGATCTTGCCGGCTTCCTTCTTGTCGCGGACCTGGCTGAGGAACGGCTCATAGGTCATGGCGGCGTCGTTCTGGCCGGCAATGAACGCCTGTGCAGCGGGGCCAGGCTCCAGATTGACGACAGTGACGTCCTTCACGGTCATGCCGTTCTTCTTGAGGAACCATGCGAGCGCGAAGTAAGGCGCGGTGCCGGGTGCGGAGGCAGCGACCGTCTTGCCCTTGAGGTCCTTGATCGAGGCAATGGAGTTTCGGACCACCATGCCGTCGGCGCCGTAGCTCTTGTCGAGCTGGAAGATCTGCTTCGTCGCGACCCCGTTTGCGTTCCAGGAGATCCAGGTCTCGACAGTCGTCGCTGCGCACTGGATCGCACCAGAAGCAATGGCGAGGTGGCGGCTCGCCTGCGGGATCTTTGTGATCGTTGCGTCGATGCCGTTCTTCTTGAAGATGCCGGCATCCTTGGCG
>CAMDMH010000315.1 GCA_945901835.1 Devosia equisanguinis
CGACAACGTCTCAAACGTCGGCGCACGCGCGGTGTCGCTGTCGCCGCTCGGCAAAGGCGCGGGCCTCATCACCGGCTCCTACGACATTCCCGCCGCCTGCCTCCGCGCCCGCGCGGTCTTCACCAACACCATGCCGACCAACGCTTATCGTTCGTCGGGTCGCCCCGAAGTGAACTTCGCGATCGAACGCCTGATCGACAAATGCGCGCGCGAGCTGGGTTTCGATCGCATCGAATTGCGCCGCAAGAACCTCGTCGGCAACGACCGGTTCCCCTACATGAACGCGGTCGGCGCGGAGTACGACAGCGGCACCTACGAGTCGAACCTCGATCTGGCGCTGCGCATCTCCGACCATGCAGGTTTCGCCGCGCGCAAGCAGGAGGCGGCCAAGCGCGGCAAGCTCGCCGGCATCAGCGTCACGCCGTACGTCGAAAGCTCCATCGGCTCCCCACGCGAGCGCACCGACATCATCGTCAAGCCCGCCGGCGTCGATGTCGTGATCGGCACGCAGCCTTCGGGCCAGGGACACGAGACGAGCTTTGCGCAGGTCGCGGCCGACTTGATGGGTCTGCCTTTCGAGACCGTGCAAATCGTCATCGGCGACACCGATATCGTCTCGCTCGGCGGCGGCTCGCATTCCGGCCGCTCCATGCGTCATGCAGCGACCGTGCTTTCGGTCGGCGTGCCGCAGCTCGTCGCCAAGGCGAAGGAGATGGCCGCCCCATTGCTCGACTGCAAACCCGACGAAGTCGAATGGTCCGCCGGACGACTGTCGTCGCCGCACAGCAACGTCACGTTCAACCTGCTCGAACTGGCGCGCGAAGCAGAGGCACGCGGTCTTCCACAATTGAAGGTGCGTACCGACAACGAGATGCACGACCCTGTGTTCCCGAACGGCTGCGCGGTCTGCGAGGTCGAGGTCGATCCGGAGACGGGCTGGGTCGATATCACGCGCTACGCCGCCGTGGACGATGTCGGCCGCTGCATCAATCCGCTGATCGTGCACGGCCAGACACACGGCGGCATCGCGCAAGGCGTTGGCCAAGCGTTGTGGGAGCTGTGTCACATCGACCAGGATAGCGGCCAGCCGCTCATGGGCTCCCTCATGGACTACGGCATGCCGCGCACCGACAACCTGCCGTCGTTCGAGACCGAAATCGTCGAGGTTCTTTCGCCGACCAATCCGCTCGGCATCAAGGCCGGTGGAGAAGGCGGAACCACGCCTGCCTTGTCTGCAGTCGTCAACTCGATCCTCGATGCCACCTGGGACCTCGGCGTGCGCGACTTGGAAATGCCGTGCACGCCGCACAAGATCTGGGCCGCGATCCAGGATGCCCGCAGCGCGTAGGTCGGGTTAGCGAACTAATCCCCGCGGTCGGTCGGCACCCAAAGCATGAAAGCGGTCGCACTCATCGCCGCCGCTGCGACCACGCCGAGCAATATCGGTCGCGCCAGCCCCGTCGCCGCCCATGTCATCAAAACGGAGCCCCACGAGAAGCTCACCGCGACGAGCTTGATCGGCATCCGGATCGCGCGCCGCTCCTCGAACCGTTGCGCTTCCACCAGCGCATGCCGCAACAAGGGAATGCGATTGAGCCAGCTATAGAGTATGCCGCTCGACCGCGCGAACGCCCACAGAGCCACCAGCACGAAAGGCGTCGTCGGCAATCCCGGCAGGATCGCTCCGGCGATCGCGAGCACCGTCGCAACGAGTCCGACGAGAATGAGCAGAGGCCGCTTGACCAAATAGAACCGCGCTTTCGATTGTCTAGCCGCGCCCGCGGCCCGGTGCCAACGCCGCAGACGCCGCCAGCACGAACCATCCCGCGATCATGAGCGTTCCGCCGATCGGCGCCGCCATCGGGAACAACCGCCCATGGCCGAAACCACGCAGCGCGAGGTCGGCGCCGAGCACGATCACGCCGGCCGCAAGGCCAATGATTGCGACACGCCCCACCAGCCCATGCAGAAGTCCCGCATCTCGCGCGAGCACTGCCGCCATCAGCGTCGGCGCATGAAACAGCAGCATCTGTCCCGCGAGCGTGACGTTGCCCGGCGCGGCATGGCTGCCCGCCGCCAGCAGCAACACGCCTGCAGCGCCGAGACTTGCTGCCAATGCGAGATACAGCTTGGTCTCGGACATGGAGGTGACAATTATCCTCGAAGGCAATTGACGAGGCGTTCATGCCGGCAGCGCCGCAACGAGGACCGATGCGGACGCGCGCTTACTTGACGGTCAGCTTGCGGGTTTCTTTCTTCACGTCACCTTTCTCGTCGGTCCACGTGAAGACAACGTCGCCCGTCTCGTTCGCCTGGAGATGAAACGCGAAATAAGGGTTTGCAGCGATCCCCTGCGTCGCCTCGACGGTGAACACTTCCGCTCCTCCGTAAGTCACGCTGACGGTCTTGATGATGTCGCGCGGGATTACCACACCGCGATGATCTCGCCGGTAGCCGGTCTCCATGGGATGCTGGACGATCGTCTTGATCTCGATCGCCTGACCCTTCTTCGCGGTCGCGGGCATCACGATGCGGCTGGGAAACGACATGGCGCGCTCTCGGCTAGGGGCAATCTCAATGCTCAGGTCACTAGGACTAACTGGTGCAGCCGGTCTAGGCCGCCGGTCTTCTCGTACGCCCTATCTCAGCCGGTCGCTGTCGTCGATGCAGGCCGGCGTGGTCACTTCCGTGCTACCTTGCCCCGACCAGAACGATCCGTCGCTCATTTCAGCGACGACCGTGATCTTCTGGCTGTCGGCGACGCGGATCGACGTTGCGATCTGGGCTTTGCCGGCCTTTGGCCCGATCCCAAGCCGCGCGATGTAGGGCACCGGGTTTTTCTCGGCAAAAATATGGAGCGCACGCACATGGTCGGCAGCGGTCATCGGACTGTCGACGCTGACGGCCAGCGCGGTGGAGTTGCCGTTCTCGGTGAGCTCTGGCAGCGAGACTTTGACGCGTCCCTTCTTCAACGTGGCCTGGCCGATCACCTTCTTGAGTTCGTCGTTCATTTCATCCGGAGTAGCCAGTCCAGGAACCGCACCGAGGATCGGTGCGACCGCCATCGCGATACCACCTGCAACGACATCGCGGCGGGATGCTTCCGTGCCTTTGCGCTGCGTCACGTTCTGGAGCCTCCGTCACAACCTGAAGTCTGCCTGAAGTCTGCGTGCGTAGGTGTTTGCAGAGAGATGGGGCGCGAAGATGCGATCGTCAATCGAGAGCGTCGCGTGGCCGCATCAGTGCGGAGAAACCCGGATGGCAATGCGGCGACTCGTGCAAACCGCAGAAAAACGGCGCCGGGAGGCAGATGCCCCTCGGCGCCGGTAACGTGTCGGATCAGGCCCGCAGGTTGCGGCTCTTTAGCGGCATTTCACGCGGCATCTTGCCCGTCGCGTGGAAGATCGCGTTGAGCACCGCAGGTGCCGCCACCATGATCGTCGGCTCGCCAACGCCGCCCCAGAAGTCATAGGTCGGAGCCAGCACGGACTCGATGTGAGGCATTTCGTCGATCAGCAGGCTCGGGAACGTATCGAAGTTCGCCTGAACCATCTGCCCGTCCTTGACCGTGTTCTCCTGGTGGAACAGCGCGCCCAGACCATAGGCGACCGAGCCTTCGATCTGCGCCCGGACCTGATCGGGGTTCGCGACGTGACCGCAGTTGGTGCCGATGACGAGACGATGCACCTTGGCGCGGCCACGATCGCTGACCGAGACCTCGGCGACGGCGGCGCAGTAGCTGCCGTAGCCCGCGAACACCGCGACGCCGCGATGCCGGCCGGCGGCCAACGGCTTGGTTACTTCGGCCTTCTCGATCACGGCATTGAAGATCCCGAGGTGCTTCGGATTCTTGGCCATCAGCTTCCGGCGGTACTCGATCGGGTCCTTGCCGGCCGCCTTCGCCACCTCTTCGATGAAGCACTCCGTGAACACGGCGTTCTGGTTGCAGTTCACGCCGCGCCAGAACGAGACCGGCACATGCGTGTTGCGCATCGCGTGCTCGACCTGGATGTTCGGGATCGCCGTGTAGCCGAATGGGCTTTCCGTACCGCCCTGGAACCAGCCCTGAAACGCCGTGGCGTCCGAGCCGTCCTTGCCGAGCGCTGCGGGCCGGACCGAAGTCAGAATCGATGGCGCCGCCAGCTTGATGTGCAACGCCTGGATGTCCCCGTTGGCGTCGAGGCCAGCCGTCATCCGGCACACGCCGATCGGGCGGAAGCGGCCCTGGCGCATGTCCTCTTCGCGCGACCAGATGAGCTTGACCGGAACGCCGGGCATCTCCTTTGCGATCAGCGCGGACTGCTGGACATAGTCGACCTGGGCACGACGGCCTTTGCCACCGCCCAGAAGCTGCTTGTAGACCTCGACCTTCTCGAGTGGCAGTCCGACGGCGCCTGCCGCAGCGGCGTGTGCCGCCTGGCCGTTCTGGGTGCCTACCCAGACCTCGAGCTTGTCGGGCGTGTAGCGTGCGATGGAGCTCATCGGCTCCATCGTGGCGTGATTGACGTACTGCGTAACGTAGGTGAACTCGACCTTCTTGGCCGCGCCCTCGATCGCCTTTGCGGCGTCGCCCTGCTTGTTGCCGACGAATACGCCCGTCGAGCTGGTCAGGCCGTCCCGCAGACCCTTGACGATGTCGGCCTGCTGCAGCTTGGCGCTCGGCGAGTCCTCGTAGGTGATCTTGACGGTGTCGAGCGCCTTCTTGGCGTGCCACCACGTATCCGCGATCACCGCAACGCCGGTCTCGCCGACCTTCACGACCTTCTTGACCCCGGGCATGCCCTTGGCCTTGGCATCGTCGAAGCTATTGACCTTGGTCTTGAACACCGGCGCATCGATGATGGCGGCATTCAACATGCCGGGCAGCTTGATGTCCGTCGTGAAGAGCTGCTTGCCGGTCAGCTTGTCGGCTGTGTCGACGCGCGGCATCGGCTTGCCCGCGATCGTCCAGGTCTTGGGATCCTTGAGCGTGACGGTCTTGCCATCGGGAACCGGCAGCTTGGCCGCTGCAGCGGCGACCTTGCCGAAGGTCGTGCGCTTGCCCGAAGC
>CAMDMH010000316.1 GCA_945901835.1 Devosia equisanguinis
CACTACAAAGCCGACCGAGCAGCGAGCACCTTCCAATAGGCCTGGCACAGGAATGTTTGAGTGCAATCGCGCCGCGTCGGACGCCCCCGCTGGCCAACCGAGAACACAAGCCCGCACAGGCACACGCTTGACACAAGAAACGTGTAACACTATTCTCGTGTAATCGCCTAAGACTTGCAATCTGGAGCGTGCCATGAAGAACTTCACATTGACGCTCCGCGAAGACGTGGCAGATTGGCTCCGCATCGAGGCCGCCAAGGCCGACCTCAGCATGTCTGCCTTCGTCAGCCGCATGCTGGAAGACCGCATGGGCCGCGGCAAGGATCAGCTTGCGGCGATGGAGCACTTCCTGAGCGGTGCGGGTTTCGCCGGCATCGCTGCCGATTTGCCCAAGCGGGATTACCTCTATGACCGGCCGTCTCTTCGTCGACACCAACATTCTGATCTACGCCCTCGATCCGGCCGATCCTCAGAAGCGAGCGGTATCGGCGGATTTGCTGAGGCAGACGATCAGCAGCCGTACACTCATGCTGAGCCCACAAAGCCTGAATGAGTGCTACCGAGTGCTCACCCAGCGGCGGCGTCTCATGCCGGTCGAGGAGGCGCGCGCGTTCGTGCGTCTCCTCGCTCCATGGGCCATCGCCCCGCTCGATGCGGCCACCACCGAGCGCGCCTGGGCCGTCCAGGACAGTGCTGGGCTGAGTTGGTGGGACAGCCTGATGTTGGCGGCCGCCTTGCGAGCGGAATGCCGGCTGTTCCTATCGGAGGACATGCAGGACGGCGCAGCAGTCGAAGGCATGCGCATTGCGAACCCCTTCAAGCCGGAGTTTTCGCGTGTGCTGGGCCGCATGTGAAACGAGCCCACTCTGCCGTAGCCACCATGTCTTGATGCCAACGTTTGCTCCCGCCCGGCAACACCACCCGCCTTGCCCCCCGCGCCCGCGCAGTGTAACCCCGCTCGAAACACCCGAACATGCGAGCGACCATGGGCTTCAAATGCGGAATTGTCGGACTGCCGAACGTCGGCAAGTCGACCCTCTTCAACGCGCTGACCCAAACCGCGGCGGCTGAAGCGGCCAACTATCCGTTCTGCACGATCGAGCCGAACGTCGGGGAAGTCGGCGTGCCCGACGAACGGCTCGAAGAGCTCGCCCGCATCGCCGGCTCAAAGCAGATTATCCCGACGCGGCTCACATTCGTCGACATCGCAGGCCTCGTCCGCGGCGCCTCGAAGGGCGAAGGTCTCGGCAACCAGTTCCTCGGCCACATCCGCGAGGTGGACGCCGTCGCCTACGTGCTGCGCTGCTTCGAGGACGGCGACATCGTCCACGTCGCCGGCAAGATCGATCCCCTCGCCGACGCCGAAGTCGTCGAAACCGAGCTGATGCTGTCCGACATGGAGAGCCTGGAGAAGCGCAAGCACGCCGCCGACAAGAAGGCACGCGGGGGCGACAAGGAAGCCAAGGTCCAGCTCGTGCTGATCGAGAAGGCGCTGGCTCTCCTGACGGAAGGCAAACCCGCGCGCCACGTCGAGCTGACGCCCGAGGAAGTCCCAGCTTTCCGCGCGCTGCAGTTGTTGACGTCCAAACCCGTTCTCTACGTCTGCAACGTCGATGAAGGTTCCGCCGCAAATGGCAATGCTTTCACAGCGATGGTCGAGGCATTTGCCAAGGCGGAAGGCGCGGGCTGCGTCATCATCTCGGCCAAGATCGAAGCGGAGCTTTCCGGCCTGGACGACGATGAACGCAAGGCCTTCCTCGCCGAGATGGGCCTCGAGGAGCCGGGCCTCAATCGCCTGATCCGCGAGGGCTACGAACTGCTCGGCCTCGTCACCTACTTCACGGTCGGCCCGAAGGAAGCGCGCGCCTGGACGATCACGGACGGCACCAAGGGACCAAAGGCCGCCGGAGTCATCCACACCGACTTCGAGAAAGGCTTCATCCGCGCCGAAACCATCGCCTACGAGGACTACATCGCCTTCAAGGGCGAGGTCGGCTGCAAGGATGCGGGCAAGATGCGCCTGGAAGGCAAAGAGTACGTCGTCAAGGACGGCGACGTCATGCACTTCCGCTTCGCCGGCGGCTGAGCCCCGGCGCACGGGTCCGTGTTCGCTCGGGCAGAGGCCGCGAGGCCGGGCCCGGCGCCGATGCGCCGCCCCCGTCTCTGCAGCGGATCACTGATCCTTCGGCTCGTCGTCTTCGATCTCGATCAGCGCGGATGCATCCGCATCGTCGGCTTCGTTCTCGAGCACAGTATCGTCATCGACGACGGCGCCTGGAACATCCGCTTCCTCGAGATCGTCGGCCACGACATCATCCGCCTCGTCGCCATCCGCGACTCCGTCTGGCGCTTCTGCAGCCGGCACGACGGCATCCCTAGGAACGGGGCTTCTGCTGCGCCACGCCGAAGTCGACGCATAAGGCTTGCGTAGCTCGACGACCGGTCTTTGTAAGGGCGTATGCTCTCCACCACAGGCCGGACAGACGATCGGGCTTCGCGTCAGGTCGTAGAATGCCACCTCGCACGCGACGCACATCCGCTTGATTCCACGCTGGTCGCGACTGGTAGACGTTGCAACGTTTCCGACGGCCATGATGATGCGCCTTCCCGAGTACGCCGAAAGGGACCGGCGGAAATCCATAGTGCGAACAGAACGAAGTAGTGCGAACGAAACGGAGTGCTGAACGACATCGCGCCTGCGTCACGGACCGCGGCGTCTCCGCAAAGATGGCGAAACGCGACTAGGCCACGCCCGGAAGCCGCGAGGAGTGGAGATCATTTCGAGGAGGTCATGTCGATAGGCATGTGGAGAGAGGCAAGCCACGCGAGCAAGCACGAATCTGCACGCCGGCATGGTATATGAGTTGCGCAGGGCAAAAACACAAGGCCGCTGACGCGCCGCGATCCATTGGCATTAATGCACCCTCGCGATCAATCGGCCGAAATAGTTCGCAACATCGGGTCAGCCCACCTATATCCAAGGAGTACGCTGCATCAGCATGCTAGGCCTCCCGGCCAACGAGACCTGTCGCTCGGGCCGAACCATTCGCTGGACGCCATGACATGAAAATCACCACTTTTGGCGGCGCGATGATCGACACCATCGCGGTCATTGCCAGCGACCGCATCGAACGCATGACGATGCGGAACGCGGACACCTCGTTCCTCTTGCTGGAGGAGGGGCGTAAGAGCGATGCCGAAGATATCTCCACCCATTGCGGCGGTGGCGCAGTGAACGCAGCCGTCGGCCTCGCCCGTCTCGGACACGACGTCTCGGCACTCGTGAAACTCGGCCAGGATGCTCGCGCCGAGACGATCCTCGCGCAATTGACCAAGGAGGGCGTCTCGACGCGCTTCGTGCTGCGTGACGGCCGAGCGCCGACCGGCGCATCGGTCCTCGTATCCGCTCACGACCGCAACGCGGCGATCTTCACGTTCCGCGGTGCCAACGCCTTGCTTGAGCCGAAGGATTTGAAACCCGGCGCATTCGTCGCCGATCTCGTCTACGTCTCCGGACTTTCAAATCGGTCAGCCGACTGCTTTCCCTCGATCGTCGAGAAAGCAAAAGCCGAGGGCGCACTTGTCGCGGTCAATCCCGGCATCCGCCAGCTTTCGGCACGCCAGGGCGAGTTCCGTGACGCCATCGCCAGGATCGATGTTCTCGCGCTCAACCGCCACGAAGCGAGCGCCATCGTTCCCTGGCTCGTCGCCAGAAGCGGCGAAGGTGGAACACCACTGCCCAAGAAGCCGAATGAAACGTTGCCTGACTTGGCTCTTCGCGGTCTCGCGGCCGGCGGCTTCGAGATCTCACTGGCCCGCTTCTTCGCTGCCATCCATGAGCTGGGCCCGAGATGGATCGTCGTCACGGACGGCAAGGACGGCGCATTCATCGGCTCCGCTGCTGAGATCCTGCATTGTCCCGCTGCACCTGCGAAGATCGCGGGAACAGCCGGAGCAGGTGATGCCTTCAATTCCACGTTCGCCGCCTGCGTCGCCGGCGCCTCTACCGTGGAGGATGCAGCTCTCGCCGCCGCCGCGAATTCTGCATCTGTCATCGCGCATCTCGATACACAGACCGGCCTCCTGCACCGCGATTCACTGGAGAACATCGCCGCATCTTTGAAGAACACGCTCGAGCTTCGCCGCTGGCCCGCATAGCGGCGGCCCCACGCACCCACTCAAATTCCTCGAACCCGAGAACGGACCCCACGCCATGACCGACGATCCGATGTCCAAACTGCAAGCGACGATCGCAGCGACCGCCCGCGACCGCGACTTGAGGGAAAAGCAGAGCCGTGACGAGCAGGCGGCGAAGGAACGCCAGCGCTCCGAGGCCGGCACCATCTGGGCGGCACGCAAGAAGGAGCTGCCCGAAATCGTCAAGGACGTCGACGCCATGCTCAAGCAATATGGCTTCGCTGGCATCGCCCCTGTCGTTGTCAATCTCAAGCATTCGGACATCGACCGCGCCGTCATCAATTTCGAGCACAGCTCGCACAACCACTCCAAGATCATGCTTCGCAGTACACGATCGGGCGATTTCGTCTGCTCGATCGCCGCAGTCTCGGGCGACGTCTACTCCTCCACGATGCCGATCGGCGAGCTGACGACGGACAAACTGAAGGAAGCCCTCGCAAAAGCCGTCTCCGAATGCCTCACGGGGTCGTGGGCGCCGCGCTCCGAGCGCCCCCAGAAACCTGTCGAAGCGCCCCAATAACAGTCGGGGATCGATCGTCTCCGATCCTGCGCCACGAACACGCCCACGCGCCGACTTCTGCCCCGCAGCTGCTCTGAAACTATCGAGCCACAGCAAGATCTTGCTGTTTGAGCGGAGGCGGATCACACCCGAATTCTCCGAGCAGCGGGTGAAGGGTCCGCGGAACGCTGGCCCCGCTTGCGGATTCCGACGATGTCGGCCGGGGATTCCGATTGAAGCCGGCCACCTATTCCGATCGAAGTCGGCCACCCATTCCGGGGATGTCGGCCACCCCTCCGGGCTGGTGCTCTCGTGTCGACGCGGTTGACACGATCTGGCGGTGATGAT
>CAMDMH010000317.1 GCA_945901835.1 Devosia equisanguinis
GCCGCGGACAGTCATGCCCTCGATCATGCGGCGGCGAAGCGGGCTGATGGGCTTGGCGCTTGCGGTTGTATGACTTGCAGTCGTCGTGCTCATTGGGGTGCTCATGGTCTTCGAGGTTGGAGTGACTTCACCCCTCGACCCTCAAGACCGCGCACTTCCAATCCCGTTACCGCGCCATCCTGTTCGCATCACCCACTGCAAATCCGGCCACTACCGTTCCCCCCGTGCCACAGGCTGGCGCGTAGCGACTTTGTTCGTTGGCCCGAAGCACGAAGTCGCCCTTGGGCGGCTTCGGGTAGCCTAGCGGACTTAGCGACGGCCGGCCAATCGGATTGTCGCCCGGTCTCGCCCGCGTCCGCTCCCTCCGCAAACCCGCCCTCCCTCGCGGTTATCCCCGCCACCGGCGCCGCTCGCATACTGCCCCCATCTTTTCTCATCGAACGGGGCGTGGTCGACCGCACCGATACGCGAGGGAAGTGCGGTGCGCGGGAGAAGGGGGCTTTGTGCAGGTCCCAGCCCGCGGCGCCGGATGCACCCCCGCCCGGATCGAGCGCCAGCAATGGGGCGAGGCACGGGAGGCAATCAGGTCCCGGATTATGTGCGCGCGGCGGTAACGTCGAGCGTGGGTGATCCAACGCCGAGTCGTGCATCCGGTGAAAAATGCTGCGGTGGGCGCTGCCGTGTGCAGCCCATTACTAATATCATCGGGTTGCCGGCAGTGCCCGCCCCCGTTCGATCTTTCACGATCCGACGCCTACGGCGCCGGAGACGATGGTGCGTGCAAGAACGCGAGTCGTGGGCAGGGCAATTCAGGTCGTCATCCCGGCCAATGGAGCGGCACTTCTGCCGCGAATGCGAGCCGGGACCCAGCGAAATGAGTGCCGAAGGCCCAGGATATCGTGTGCTTCGCACGCTTTTTCCGCTGGGTCCCATGTCTCGCTCGCTCAAGGCTCGCTTCGCACGGGATGACGGGAGAATTGAATTGCCCGCAGGACGAGGGGAGAGGGAATAGTGGCGCGCTTGTGTTGTGCGCGCGCGGACGCCAAGATCGGGGGACGAGATCAACGCCAGGAGAGTGTCATGGGTGCGGAAGCGCGGGTGAAGGAATTGAAGCTTGATCTGCCGCCGGGGATCAAGCCGGTGGGGAATTACGTGACGGGCGTGCGGAGCGGGAACCTCCTGTTCATGTCGGGGTGCGGGCCGCGTCTCAACGACGGCAGCGCGATCACGGGCAAACTCGGCGAGGCGCTGACGGTGGAGCAGGGATATGCGGCCGCGCGTCAGGTCGGGCTCAACATGCTGGTCAACATCCGCGAGGTGCTGGGCTCGCTCGACAAGGTGAAGCGGGTCGTCAAGGTGCTCGGGATGGTCAACTCGGTGCCGACGTTCAACGAGACGCCGAAGGTGATGAACGGGTTCTCGGATCTGTTCGTGGAGGTGTTCGGCGAAGCGGGGCGCGGCGCGCGCTCGGCGGTCGGCATGGTGACGTTGCCGGGGCAGATCTCGGTCGAGGTCGAGATGGTGCTGGAGGTGGAGTGAGTGAGTAGGCGGTCGGAAGTGGACGTGGCATGTTGCGGATTGCAGTCGCTGCATGCATGCTGCGTTGAACGCGTAGAGCTCGCCGTCGGGGTTTCTCTGCCGTCCAGCCATTCCCATCCCTGCATCAAGCCATTGATTTGATTTTCTTTCTCCGTGTCATCGGCGGAACCTCTGTTGCGGTGCGGCAACTTGACTTCGGCATGTGCGATGCGCGTTCACAGGATTGTCATAGCCAGTTTCGTTGTTATGCGAGTATGCGCTTTAAACTATCGTCGTCTCGTGCCGCCGCAGAATTGCCGCGCGCTTCGGACAGATTTGCCGGACGCCAGGGAGAACACCACGCATGATCGGAATTTCGGGAACCCGGACTGCAGCCTTTGCGGCGGCCGGAGCGCTGCTGCTGATGGCGATGCCTGCCCAGGCTCAACTCGTCGATACGCCGCAGAATCTGCTCAAGGCATGGGCTGACGCCTATGCCACGAAGGCGGGCGAGCCGATGACCAGGATCTACACGCGCGACGCGTTGCTATGGGAATCGCTGGCGAAGGAACCGGCGGTCGGGATCGACGCCATCAAGCAGCACTACGATCGCACCGGGCAGAACGTCGCCGAGCGCTCGGCCACCGTCGGCAAGATCCAATTGAACCCGCGCAAGCGCGTGACGATGGTGGTCGGCACGATGGAGCTCAAGGCCAAGACGAAGGACGGCGCGGTGCGCAACAACCAGGCGCGCTTCTCCATGACGATCATTCGCGAGTCGCGGCGGCAATGGGCGGTCCTCAGCCATCATGTTTCGCTGATGCCGCAGTAGCCAGCGGTATAGGCGGGCCTGCGGGCTTTGCATCAGGGGCTGCGGAAACGCGGCCCCTTCGCTTATTTCCGCTGCAAGTGGAAACCCGGCAGCGGCGGCAATGCCGGCGAGCGCAGGCCGATCGCCTTGAAGTGTCCGCCCATTCCGGTCGGCGACATCAAACGGGCGACGCCGATTTCCAGGCTGCCCGCCGCATGCGGGTTCGCAGCCATCAGGCGGGAGGTGCGCTCCGCTATCCCGAGCGCACCGAGGAACTCGGCCTGAGTGACGGGGCCGTCGACAGCGAGGCCCAGGCCGGTCGCGCGGGTGCCGATATCGTGGAAGTCGACTTGCGCCGTGAGGTCAGCTTCGCCCGGCGAGGTCAATGGATGCTCGAAGCGATGATCGCGGACGGCTTGCAGGGTGTCGCCGAACGACGGGCGTTGATGGCCGTAGTCGATCTGGAGCGAGGCGATAGGGGCTTGGCGGGTAAGGGCGGCAATATCCTCGATGATCGAGGGTGACCGACGAAACTCTAGAATTGCGCCGGGCGCCGGCTCCGCCTCGTCGGCGAACGCAACTTCTGGAAACGTTGACGTCAGGTTTGGCGAGCCTGTCCCGAAAGCCAGACGGCCTGCCACGTCGAGCGTGACCTGACGTTCGCGCCAGCCATCGTCCGCCAGGACGCTCTGGCCGACCGGATACGTATCCATGAACTCGTTGCCGATTATGATGGACGGCACAGGCGCTGGCAGGAGATGTTCGAACCACGAGACGGGGACAACGGCCGTTCCAAGCGCCTGCTTCTGGCACGCGATGAGGACCTGATTGGTCTCGATCAGCTCGACGTCGACGGCGCTCAGAAATGCCGGCAAGACACGTGCGGCACGAAGTGCGTCCGCCATCAACGTGCCACGTCCCGGACCCAGTTCGATCAGCCTGACGCGCGCGGGCGATCCCATCAGTTGCCAGACGACGGCCGACCACAGGCCGATCAACTCGCCGAAGACCTGGCTGACCTCGGGGGCGGTGATGAAATCCCCGCCCGCCCCGATCGCGGTACTTTTCACGTAGTAGCCATGGTCGGGATCGTAGAGACAAGCGTGCATGTAGGCTTCAACCGATATCGGCCCGCCCTGCGCGATGCGCTGCTTCAGCTTCAGCGCCAGGGGTGTGTCGCGGCGCGCCTCCGGATCGTAGGTCATGTTCGGCTGCCGGCGTTGACCATATCAGGCCGGTCGGGTGGCGAGATGCCGCCCATACCAGATGAACCAAAGTCCGAGCAGGATCATCGGCAGCGAATAGATCATACCGGCCGTAAACGGGCCGATGTTCAGTGCATGGCCGACGTGGGGCGAGCGGAAGATCTCGCAGAACGAGCGCGCAAGTCCGTAGCCGATGAGGAAAATGCCGGTAGCGATACCAGGCGTCTGGAGCGCTCCGCGATAATGGGTCATGAAGCGAAGGACGAGGAACAACGCGATCCCTTCGAGGGCCGCCTCGTAGAGCTGGCTCGGATGGCGGGGCGTCGGCTCGAGCGAAGGATAGAAAATGCGCGCTTCGGGAAACACCATGCCCCAGGGCGCTTCAGTCGGACGGCCCCACAACTCGCCGTTGATGAAGTTCGCCAGCCGCCCGAAGAACAGGCCGAGAGGCACGGCGGCTGCGCACAGATCCATCGAGCTCAGTGACGACACCTTATAGAAGCGCGAGAACAGCCATATCGCCAATCCGCAGCCGAGCAACGCGCCATGGAAGGCCATTCCGCCTTTCCAGACCATTGGGATCTCGGAAGGGTTCGACAGATAGTGCCCCGGCTCGTAGAAAAAGACGAAGCCTAGCCTGCCGCCTATGACCACGCCGACGGTCATGAACAGCAGCAGATCGTCGGTGCGGTTGACCTCGAAGGGCGCCGAATTGCGCGGCCACAAGGTGGCCTCGGACAGCAAGCGGCGGATGTAAAGCCAGCCTAGGATGAGACCCGCCATATAAGCGAGGCCGTACCACTTGACCATGAACGGGCCGATCTCGATGGCCACGGGATTGAAGTCGGGGAAGGTCATGGCAAGCATGGTCATGGGCACATCCGGCGGAAATTGGTCAGCTCTAGTCTTCAGGATTTTGAGCACCTCGATCCGACCGGTGCATCGCTGAAGCGAAACCGTCCGGTCGAATGATGCTCGAACATCGGACAGCCCGATGCCCAAGCCTGTCTAAACCTTAACCTGCCGGCCGCAAGTGCGGCGTCTCCGCTGCGACGGGCTTTGGGGGTGGAAAGCTGCCCCAACGCAATTGCGAGTGAGACCTGACCGGGATGAGGCGCAGTGCCCCGGGCCGCTTGAACCGGTAGGCTGGCGGGCCCATACAAAACGCCAGGAAGTCCAGCAAGACCAACCACACCCGAGGAAGATCCATGACCCAGACCAACAACCGTATCCTCGATGATCTTGCAAAGCTGATGACGGATGCAGCGGGTGCCGCACAAGGCGTACGGCGGGAGATGCAAGGCGTGATGAAGTCCCAGGTCGAAAAAATGCTCGGCGATGTCGATGTCGTCAGGCGCGAGGAGTTCGAGGCCGTCAAAGCGATGGCGGAGAAAGCGCGTGCCGAGAACGAGCGCCTGGCTGCACGTCTCGCCGAAATGGAGGCGAGACTCGCCGGCAAGGCTTAATTTCGACGCCCGTCGCATCTGCCCCCCCCTTATCCACTCGAA
>CAMDMH010000318.1 GCA_945901835.1 Devosia equisanguinis
ATGAACGAGGACCGTTGCCGTGTCCGTGCCGGCGCGCGACCACTCGCTTCCATCCGTAATCTCGCGCTGGCAATGATGAAGGGCACAAGCCAATCCGTGCCCGCCGCCCGCGAAACCTACGCCGCCGATACCGCATTGACGCTCGCCGCCGTCCCCGGCCGGATTCTTTGAATGACCCTGGTTCTCTGGTGAACACACTGTCCTGGGGAAACCGCAGTCGAAATTCCGCCATCGTGCTATGGGACGCGGGCGCCATAGCACCGGCGGCACGAACGGGGGCAGATGAGCATCTTCGGACGATACGTGTTCCGCCAGGCCGCTGGAGCTCTGGTGCTGATCCTGCTGTCGCTATCGGGCGTGGTGTGGATCGCGCTCGCCCTGCGCCAGTTGAACCTCGGCACGACAGAAGGCCAGGACGCATTTACTTTCATCAAGATGACGACCCTGGCGCTGCCCAACATGATGGGCCTGATCGCGCCGGTGGCGCTGCTGGTCGCCGTGATCCATACGCTCAACCGACTGTCCGGCGATAGCGAGTTGATCGTGCTGACGGCATCCGGCGCCAGTTCCTGGACGATCACCCGGCCGTTGCTGGTGCTGGGTGCCATCGTCGCCATGGCCGTCTCGTTCGTCAATCACGTGGGAATGCCCTGGAGCTTGAAAATGCTCCGGGAATACGTGATCCAGATGCGCTCCGACCTGATCGGACAGGTGATCCAGCCCGGGCGATTCTCGAGCATGGAAGGCGGCTTGACGATCCACATCCGCGAGCGCGCGCCCGACGGGCGGCTGCTCGGGCTGATGATGCACGATACGCGTGATGCCAAGGTCGCTACGTCCTATCTGGCGCAGACGGGAACGCTGATCAAACAGCAAGGCCAGCCGTTTCTGCTGATGCAGGACGGCCATGTGCTGCGGCGTGCGGTTCCGCCGGTGGAGCCGCCGCAGATCATCGAGTTCCAGAGCTACGTCGTGGATCTCCAACGGTTCGAGCCGAAGACCGGGCACGTCGAGCTGAAGCCGCGCGAGCGCTATTTCCAGGAACTCGCTTATCCGGCTGCGAACGATCCGGACTTCCAGCGGCAGCCCGATCAGTTCCGTGCCGAGTTGCATGAGCGTTTCGCCAATCCGTTCTACGCCATCGCATTCGTGCTGCTGGCCGTGGCGTTCATCGGTCGGGCGCAGTCGACACGTCAGAACCGCTCGGAGGCGATCGCGCTTGCGGGGGCGGTGTGCATGGGAGCGCGCGTTGGCGGCCTCGCCGCCAACAACCTCGTCGTCATCAATGCGAAGTGGGTCCCTATTCTCTATGGCCTGCCGATCGGTCTCATCATCGTCGGGCTGTTGATGATCCAATTCGGCGGGCGGACCAACAGACCCCCGTGGCTGCGGCCGCGGATCGACGCGGCCAGGGAACGCCTCACGGGTCTACTCCCGAAATGGCCTCGCGGGCGAAAGGCTGAAGTCCCGACGGGCGGCTCGACAGGCGCGAGAGGGCGGACATGACAGGCGGCCGCATCCTCACCCTCTATCTGGCCAAGCGCTACGCCGTGGCGATGCTCGGCACATTCTTTCTGTGCTCCGTTTTGATTTTCATGATTGATTTCGTGGAGGTCCTGCGGCAATCGGGAAAGCGCGGCAACGTACCGGCCAGCACGCTGATCTGGCTGACGCTTTTGCGGCTACCCGCCTATACGGAGCTACTGCTGGCATTCGCCGTTCAGGTGGGGGCCATCGGCGCGCTCCTGATGCTCAATCGCAAGAGCGAACTGGCCGTGATGCGGGCGGCCGGCATGTCGGTGTGGCAGTTCCTGCGGCCGGCGATCGTCGTTGCTGCGCTGATCGGCGTGTTCACGATCACTGTCTACAATCCCGTGGCAGCAAGAGCGAGGGCGGAGGCGGAGCGGTTGTTCTCGGAAGTGTTCGGGCGTGAATCGAACTTCCTCGCATCCCAGTCCAACGGCGCGTGGCTCCGACAGGAGGGAGCGGACGGGGCGTCGGTGCTCAACGCCAACTCCGCTTACAATCGGGGCATGACCCTTATGGGGCCGATGGTCGTCCAGTACGACAAGGCTGGTCAGTTCATCGAACGCATAGACGGCGACAAGGCGTCACTCAAGGATGGCTACTGGGAGATCGAGAACGCCGTCGTCACGCGAATGGGGCAGCCCCCTGAAAAGTTTCCGACCTACCTCATCAGCACGTACCTCAGCCCCGAGCGCGTCAGGGATGCGCTGGGCACGGCTATATCGGTGTCGTTCTGGGAATTGCCCGGCATCATCGAGGCGACGGAGAAGGCCGGTCTTTCGTCGTCCCGCTTCCGGATCCAGCACGAACTGCTGCTGTCGCGGCCGCTGCTGCTGCTGGCGATGGTGCTTATGGGCGCTACCGTATCGTTGAAATCTTTCCGCTCGGGCAAGATTCAATCCATGGTGGTCTTCGGGATGCTCGGCGGCTTCGGATTCCTGCTCATGGCCGAAGTGTCACGGCAGATCGGCGTATCCGGTCTGGTGTCCCCGACGTTCGCCGTCTGGACTCCCGTGGCACTTACCATCGTCGCTTCGATGACGGTGCTTCTGCGGCAGGAAGACGGCTAGACGGTCAAGCCAGGGTGGCGCCAGCGGTGAACCGGACTGCGAACGGGTCTAAATAGATACCCAGGTGTGTCGGAAAGGTCATTTCGGGTGGGTTCACGAGCGTCTATGGTGAGGCGTGGTTCATGGTTTCCAGACTTGTATCGAGCCTCGTGCGGAGACTCGTTTCCAGACTGGACGGCGAGCCGCTGCGGGGGTACCCAGGCGTTCTGGGGCGGGCGGTGGCTTTGCAGGCCTGGAACACTGGCGAAGGCCGGCGATGGGGATAATCCTTTGAATACGCATGGCTTCGCGATGAGGTTGCTGAGGGGGACTGGCACGTAATGCGTCGCGGCTTCATCCCAGTGATGACCGGAAGAGGGATCTCGAAAGGGGGGCGTGCGGCTGGTTCCGCATCGTCTCTCGGCTTCGCGATCGTCGCGTCGGCGTGTCTGATAGCCGGTGCTGCGCAGGCGCAGGTCAACTCCAGCTCGGCCAAGACGCCGCGGGATCAGCAGGTTTTCGGAAACGTCAAAGGCGCGACGCTGGTTGGCCCCTTCCGCAAGGGCGACAAAGCGGCGCCACTGTATCTCAATGCCGACGAGCTCGAATATGACACCAAGAACAACAGGGTGATCGCGCGCGGTAATGTCGAGGTCTACTATAACAACTACGCGCTGACGGCCGACCGGGTCATCTACGACCAGGGCGCCAACTCGATCACCGCCGAAGGTAACGCCAAGCTGCGTGAGCCCGATGAGCCTGGACGGCCGGGTGCGATCATTTCAGCCGAGAAGCTCATCACGACGGCTGATTTCGCCGAGGCCTTCGTTCAGACCCTGAGCGTGGTCGGCAAGGACGATACGAGGATCGTCGCGCGGCGCGCGATCCGCCGGGACGGCAACGTCACGGAGTTCGAGCGGGGTAAGTTCACGCCGTGCAAGACCGAAGCCGGCAAGCCGCCACTTTGGTGTATCGCTGCGCAGCGGATCATCCACGACAAGGACAAGCAGACGATCACGTATCAGGACGCTCAGTTCGAGTTGTTCGGCGTGCCGGTCCTGTACACACCTTACTTCCAGCATGCCGATCCGTCGGTGAAGTCGCGGTCCGGCTTCCTGATGCCGGAGTACTCCACCTACGCCCGTCTGGGCATGGGCATCGAGACGCCCTATCATTTCGCGCTCGATCCCAGCTACGATTTCCTGTTCAACCCGATGTATCTCTCGAAGCAGGGGATGCTTTATCAGGGTGAATGGCGGCAGAAGCTCCGCGTGGGCAACGTGTCCGGGCAGTACAATATCAAGCTCGCGGGTATCGAGCAGACGAACGACCAGACTATCAATTCTTCGCTGCATGAACAGTGGCGCGGGAGCGTGAAGACGCGGGGCTCGTTCTCTCTGGCGTCCTGGTGGAACTTCGGATGGGACATCGTCGGGGAATCAGATCGTGCGTTCCGTCAGTTCTATCGGCTCGACGGCATCCTTCAGAAGGATCGCGTCAACCAGGTCTTCATGAACGGCCGGAGTGAGCGCAATTATTTTGGCCTCACCATGTATCATGTGGGTGGCCTCTTCCTGAACGAGGGTGATACGACCCCGCCCGGCTCATCGCCCCAGACGAACCCGTCGCAGGCATCGACGGCCCGCGTCGCGCCGGTAGTCGACTCCACCTATTACTTCAACAAGCCGGTCGCTGGCGGTGAATTGAAGTTCAATGCCAACGCTCTCAGCTACTCCCAGGATCTCGCCTTCACCGATGGGCGCAGCCGGCTCGACAGCAGTGTCAGTCGTGCGACCGGAAGCGTGAACTGGCGTCGTACGGTCATCGATCCGCTCGGACAGACCTTCACGCCGTTCCTTCAGGCGCGTGGTGACATCCTGACGTTCAAGGATACCGTCAATCCGCTAAACGGCCAGGCGCAGGCCGAGGAAACGGTGACGCGCGGCGTGGCGACCGCAGGGCTGCTGTACTCTTACCCGTGGCTTATGTCGGCACAGAACGCGTCACATACCGTCGAGCCGATCGGACAGGTCATCGGCCGCAATGCCCGGCTCGATCAGCGGCGGTTGCCGGATATCGACTGTCGGAGCCAGGTTTTCAGCGACGAGAATCTTTTCGAGGACAAGACCGGGTGCTTCGATAGGATCGATACTGGCGTTCGTGCGAACTACGGATTGCAGTATACGTTCCAAGCCAACGCGGGCGGCTCGGTTCGCGTGCTGGCGGGCCAGAGCTATCATGTCTCCGGCGACAACATTTTCCGCAGTGACTCGGTCGTCAATCCCGGCACCGACTCCGACGGTCGCCTGCTCTACTCGCCGGTAAGCGGTCTCGAGCGGAGCATGTCCGACTATGTGCTCGGGTTGTACGTCTCTCCTTTCTCGGGGTTACGGTCCGTCACGCAGGCGCGGTTCGACGAGCAGTCGCGAGATCTGAGGCGTCTCGATACCATCGTCGGCT
>CAMDMH010000319.1 GCA_945901835.1 Devosia equisanguinis
TAACAGCAGCCTCCGCATCCTCGCCGCCGCCATCACCCTCGGCACCGTCGCTTTCTCCAGCCAGGCCTCTGCCGTGAGCCTCTCCGTCCAGCTCGCCTGCGCCACCGACTACTACGCTTACTGCTCCAAGCACGATCCCGATGGCGCCGCACACCACCGGCATTTGCGAATGGTACCGGTCGCCATCACCCGTCGCACGCGCCTAGCCGAAGTCGCCCACCGCCTGCCTCAGGCCTTCACCCCTGTACCGATCTGACAGGCCACGCCAGTGCCGCCGAGCCCGCAATATCCGCGCGGATTCTTGGCAAGATACTGCTGGTGATAGTCCTCGGCAAAATAGAACTCCGGCGCGTCGACGATCTCCGTCGTGATCGGCCCGTACCCCTTTGCCGCAACGGCCTTGCCGTAGCTGGCCTTCGAGGCTTCGGCCGCGGCCCGCTGGCTGTCGGACGTGACGTAGATCCCGGACCGGTACTGCGTGCCGACGTCGTTGCCCTGTCGCATACCCTGCGTCGGGTTGTGGCTCTCCCAGAAAATAATCAGCAGCTTCTCGTAGCTGACGACCTTCGGATCGAACACGACCAGCACGACTTCGTTGTGGCCTGTCATGCCGGAGCAGACCTCGTCGTAGGTCGGATTGGGCGTCACGCCCGCCGCGTATCCGACCGCCGTGATGTGAATACCCTCGCCTAGCTCCCAGAACTTGCGCTCGGCCCCCCAGAAGCAGCCCAGGCCGAACACCGCCGTTTCCAGCCCGGCCGGATACGGCCCCTTGAGGTCTCGCTTGTTGAGATAGTGCGACTTCGACGTGACAATCGCGGCCTCACGCCCCTTCAGGGCAGTCTCCTTGGTCGGCACGGCCAGTGATCTCTTGAAGAACATGAGCTTGTCTCCACCTATCGCGCTGCAGCGTGTGCGCGGCTCCTCGCCTGAAACCACCACGCCAGCCACCATCCCGGATATGGAACGGCCGCCCGGCATTGTCATCACGAGTTCAGGCGGATGTGAAGCCGCGAGAGCAAACCGTGAGACAGCGCAATGCCGAAGCCAAAAAGACAGCAGGCAAAAAGACCGACGACAGAAAGCCCAAAGGCAAAGGGCCCGCGCGGTCAGCGCAGGCCCTTGCTATTCGATACGAGCGGAGCCGGATCAACGGTCCCGGCGGCGCGGACGGTCACCACCGCCGCCTTCGCGGCGCGGCGGCCTGTCACGGCGCATACCCTCGTCCTCCGGCGGATCACCTTCCGCGCGCGGGATTTCCTTGCCGGTCGCCTGGTCGACGATCTTCATCGACAGGCGAACCTTGCCGCGATCGTCGAAGCCGAGCAGCTTGACCCAGACTTCCTGGCCTTCCTTGACCACCTCGTTGGGATGGTTGGGACGGATCGTCGAGGACAACTGCGACACGTGGACGAGGCCGTCCTTCGCACCGAAGAAATTCACGAACGCGCCGAACTCCATGAGCTTGACGACCTTGCCCTTGTAGATCAGGCCGACCTCGGGCTCCGACGTGATGGCGCGGATCATGGACAACGCCTTCTCGATGGACTCCTTGTTGGCAGATGCAATCTGCACCGTGCCGTCGTCCTCGATGTCGACCTTGGCGCCGGACTGCGCGACGATATCGCGGATCACCGAGCCGCCCGAACCGATCACCTCCCGGATCTTGTCGACCGGGATCTTGATCGTCTCGATGCGCGGCGCGAACTCGCCGACCGAGTCGCGTGCACCGGTGAGCGCCTTGCTCATCTCGCCGAGAATATGCAGCCGACCCTCGTGCGCCTGATTGAGCGCGATCCGCATGATCTCCTCGGTGATGCCAGTGATCTTGATGTCCATCTGCAGCGACGTGACGCCCGCGGACGTACCGGCCACCTTGAAGTCCATGTCGCCGAGATGATCCTCGTCGCCGAGAATGTCGGACAGCACCGCGAAGTCGTTGCCTTCCTTGATGAGGCCCATGGCGATACCCGCCACCGGCCGCTTCATCGGAACGCCCGCGTCCATCATGGCGAGCGAAGCGCCGCACACCGAAGCCATAGACGAGGAGCCGTTGGATTCCGTGATCTCGGACACGACGCGGATCGAGTACGGGAACTCTTCGGCGCTCGGCAGCAGCGGATGCACCGCACGCCACGCGAGCTTGCCGTGGCCGATCTCGCGACGGCCGGGCGAGCCCATGCGGCCCGTCTCGCCGACGGAGTAGGGAGGGAAGTTGTAGTGCAGCAGGAAGCGTTCCTTACGGGTGCCTTCCAGACCGTCGATGTACTGCTCGTCGTCACCCGTGCCGAGCGTCGCGACGACCAGGGCCTGCGTCTCGCCGCGCGTGAACAGGGCCGAGCCGTGCGTACGCGGCAGGATGCCGACTTCTGACAATATCGGACGCACCGTCTTGAGATCGCGACCGTCGATACGACGCCCGGTCTTCACGACCGTGCCGCGCATCACATCCATCTCGAGCTGCTTGAAAGCGCCGCCCAGCAACTGCTTGTCGGCAGCAGCCGTATCACCCTCGGAGATCTGGATCGACGACATCAGCTTGGCCTTGGCCGCGCCGACCATATCGTTGCGTTTCTGCTTCTCGGGGATCGAGAAGGCAGTACGCAGATCGTCCTCGATCAGCGCCTTGGCCTGAGCGTAGAACTTGTCCTTCTCCGGCGGCTTGAAGTCGAACGGCTCCTTGGCTGCCGCGTCGGCGAGCTTGAGGATCGCGTTGATCACCGGCTGGAAGTGCTTGTGACCGAACATCACGGCCTCGAGCATCTGCATTTCCGGCAGCTCGTGCGCCTCGCTCTCGACCATCATCACGGCATCTTGCGTGCCGGCGATGACGAGATCGAGCTTGGTCTTCGCCATCTCGTCGCAAAGCGGATTGAGCACCATCTGCCCGTCGATCATGCCGACGCGGGCAGCACCGATCGGACCCAGGAACGGCACGCCCGAGATCGTGAGCGCCGCCGAGGCCGCGATCATGCCGACCATGTCGGGATCGTTCTCGTTGTCGAACGAGATCACGGTCACGACGACCTGAACCTCGTTGCGAAAGCCTTCCACGAACAAAGGGCGGATCGGCCGGTCGATGAGGCGGGAGACGAGCGTCTCCTTCTCGGTGGGCCGGCCTTCGCGCTTGAAGTAGCCGCCCGGGAACTTGCCGGCAGCGTACGTCTTCTCTTGATAGTTCACGGTGAGCGGGAAGAAATCTATGCCGGGCTTTGGATTGCGGGCGTAGACTACGGTGGCGAGCACGCTGGTGTCGCCGTATTGGGCAAGTACCGAACCATCAGCCTGGCGGGCCATGTGCCCGGTTTCCAGCTTCAGTTTGCGGCCGCCCCACTCGATTTCAACTCGATGGATGTCGAACATGGCTCGTCTTTCGTCTCGGGTCTCGTCTTATGTTTGTCGCTTTTGTGCGGGTGCTCTCTAGCACGATTTGGCAGGCAGTTGGCCAGACATTGTTTCGCTAGAGAGCGAAGTCGGGAAATCCCTGCTGCCGCCCCGGCCGATTGCACCGTCGCGGCTCCGCGTATTCCGCACATGGATCGGTAGGCAGATCGTTAGGCAGAATGCGAACGGCACGCCTGCGTAGAACAGGTGCGCCGTCCAAAACTCTACTTGTCGGAACCGATCAGCGGCGGATGCCATGCTTCTCGATGATCGCCTGATAGCGCTTCACATCCTTGCTCTTCACGTAGTCGAGCAGGCTGCGGCGCTGGCTGACCATCTTGAGCAGGCCACGACGCGAATGGTTGTCCTTCTTGTGCATCTTGAAATGGTCGGTCAGGCCGTTGATGCGCTCGGTGAGGATCGCAACTTGCACCTCCGGCGAGCCGGTATCGTTGGCCTTGGTGGCATTCTCTTTGATCAACTGTGCTTTGCGCACGGGCTCCAGCGACATCGGAATTCCTTTCTGGTTCAGATTGTTGGGGGCATATCGACCCCATTTCGGCCACGGCCGGGATGTCGTCCAGCCGGGTCGCATGAAGACGCCCGCTTGCCCTTTCGGGAGCAGGTGCCGGCAGCCTTTATACACGAACGCGTGCGGTTGGCGAGCAAGACTTGGCGAACCGGACGGCAAGACAGTCTCGGCCAGAGAGGCGCCGGTCGCGCGGATTGGCGAGAGTTGCAGACTCACCCGGACACCGAAAAGCGCCGGTCTACCTCGGTCGCGACGGCGCAGCTTAATCGCGAGTGGGCACTCAATTTCCGGTCTCGCCGTTTTTATCACGCCCCTCCGATATCGACTTTCGTGTGATCCGCCGCCGCCCATCGAGCAGCCTCAAGACCGTAATCGCTTTGGCTTTCGGCCCGCCCTCGTAGAAGATCAAGTACGGCTCGACCACAAGCATCCGAATGTTGCGGCCCTACTTCGACCGCGGGGCACCCAGTCAAGGATTGTGAACCAGCTGATCCGTGCTCCGCTCGAAATCGAGGGCATGCTGAAGTGCCACCGCCGCACCTGCGACGCGTTCAAGTCTCTGCACGATGTCGTCGAGGTCTCGCCTTGATTGCGCAGTAAACAGAACTCGCGCCATCTACTTGCGCAGCCTGGATACAATCCCGGCAACGTGCGCCTTGAATTCCTGGTGCGAAATCACTTCCCCACGTGCCACGCCTTCCCGCGCCTCGTCGAGCAGCGGCTTGACCCAGTCGAGGCCATCGACGTCGATCTCGCCAGCGAGCGCCTCTTCGGCCATGCGCTGCTCGATGATCGCCTGCGCCGCCTCGTCGATACTGGCGAACCGCCCGGCGGCCACTTCGGCCTCGAGCCAGCGGATCTGGGTGGAAGTGAGTTTAATCGTTATGATCGAATTATAGCTCGGCAAGGCCGATCTGCTCAACAGTCGTTCATCGCCCGTCGGCTAGGGCAAGGCCACTGGTCGCAAACCACCAATTCACGGCACGAAAATGAATTCTGGGTCGTGATTCGTTCGACCCAGCCTACGTCTTATCCATGGATGACCTACTTTTGGACGCATGCGCTGAAACTCTGCGCCTTTTTCCCTCGGATGTAGAGCGACCGCACATCGCCGGCCTT
>CAMDMH010000320.1 GCA_945901835.1 Devosia equisanguinis
GACAACCAGTTGAAACTATTCGAGAGTTAGCCAGACACTAGTGGTGGCGCTGATAATAGCTCGGGCGTGCCTATTCGCACGTGCAGCATGAAACCGAACCATTGCGGAGACGGAACCCATGCCGAAGGCAAAGCCGGCCACTGCCCAGACGCAGCGCGTCTACCAGTTCGGCACGGGCCGAACCGACGGCAACGCGTCGATGCGCGATCTGCTGGGGGGCAAAGGGGCCAACCTCGCGGAAATGTCGAGCCTCGGTTTGCCGGTGCCGCCAGGGTTCACGATCACGACAGAGGTGTGCACCGCTTACTACACCCACGGGGGCAAGTTGCCGGACGGGCTCCGTCAGGAGGCGGAGGCGGCGCTGGCGGCGATCGGCAAGGCGGTCGGCATGACGTTCGGCGATGCGAAGAACCCGCTGCTGGTTTCGGTTCGCTCGGGCGCGCGCGCGTCGATGCCGGGGATGATGGACACCATTCTCAATCTTGGGCTGAACGCGACGACGGTCGAGGGCCTGGCGAAGCGGTCCGGCGACGCGCGGGTCGCGTGGGACAGCTATCGCCGGTTCATCCAGATGTATTCCAACGTCGTGCTCGAGGTGGATCACGGCGAGTTCGAGGACATTCTGGAAGGCCACAAGAACCTCAACGGGTACAACTCCGATACCGAGCTTTCCGCCGAGGACTGGAAGGATGTCGCGGGGCAGTACGACGAGGTCGTGCGGCGGGTCACGTCGAAGCCGTTTCCGCAGGACGTGAACGATCAGCTGTGGGGCGCGATCGGCGCGGTGTTCGGTTCGTGGCAGTCGGCGCGGGCGAAGACATATCGCCGGCTCAACGACATTCCGGACGACTGGGGCACGGCGGTCAACGTGCAGGCGATGGTGTTCGGCAACATGGGTGACACGTCGGCGACCGGCGTCGCGTTCACGCGCAATCCGTCGACGGGTGTGCAGGAGGTCTACGGTGAGTTTCTCGTGAACGCGCAGGGTGAGGACGTGGTGGCGGGAATCCGTACGCCACAGAGCCTTACCAAGAAGGCTCGGGTGGATGCCGGCGATAAGCTGCCGTCGCTCGAAGAAGTGATGCCGAAGACGTTCGTCGAGCTGATCGACATCTTCGCCAAGCTCGAGCGGCGCTGCGGCGATATGCAGGATGTCGAGTTCACGATCCAGGACGGGCGCCTGTGGCTGCTGCAGACGCGCAACGGCAAGCGCACGGCAGAGGCTGCGCTCAAGATCGCGGTCGATCTCGCGCGCGAAGGCGTGCTTTCCGAGCGCGACGCGGTGATGCGCTTGGAGCCATCGGCGCTCGATCAGTTGCTACATCCGACGATCGATCCGAGCGCGGAGAAGGAGCTGATCACGTCGGGGCTGCCGGCTTCGCCGGGGGCTGCTTCGGGCGAGATCGTGTTTTCGCCGGACGAGGCTGAACTGCTCAAAGGCAAGGGACGCGACGTCATTCTGGTCCGCACCGAGACCTCGCCGGAAGACATTCACGGGATGCATGCGGCGACGGGCATTCTCACCGCCCGTGGCGGTATGACGAGTCATGCGGCGGTGGTTGCACGCGGCATGGGGCGGCCGTGCGTATGCGGTGCGGGCGCGCTGCGGATCGACTATGCCGCTGGAACCGTGACAGTCGGCAATCGCGTGCTGGAGAAGGGCGAGCTGATCACCATAGATGGTGCGACCGGGCAGGTGCTCGCGGGCCGCGTGAAGATGCGTCAGCCGGAACTGTCCGGCGACTTCGGTACGCTGATGGGATGGGCCGATGCGGCGCGGCGGCTCAAGGTGCGCGCGAACGCCGATACGCCGCTCGATGCCGAGCAGGCGAAGCGTTTCGGCGCGGAAGGCATCGGCCTCTGCCGCACCGAGCACATGTTCTTCGAGGCCGACAGAATCCTCGCCGTGCGCGAGATGATCTGCGCGGACGACGAGAAGGGACGGTGCGCTGCGCTCGCCAAGATCCTGCCGATGCAGCGCAAGGATTTCGAGGCGCTGTTCGAGATCATGGCGGGCAAGCCCGTGACGATCCGCCTGCTCGATCCGCCGCTGCACGAGTTCCTGCCGCACGGCGAGGAAGAGCGGCTCGGCGTTGCAAAGGCACTGGGCGTTCCGGTGAAACGTCTCGTCGATCGCATCAAGGAACTGGAAGAGACGAACCCGATGCTGGGGTTCCGTGGTTGCCGGCTAGCGATCCGTTATCCGGAAATCGCCGAGATGCAAGCGCGGGCGATCTTCGAGGCGGCGATCAATGCCGCGAAGAAGACGGGCAGTGCCGTGGTGCCCGAAGTGATGATCCCGCTGGTCGCCTATCGCCGTGAATTCGACGTGGTGCGCAAGGCGATCGTCGTGACGGCGGCGAAGGTCGAAGCGGAGACCGGAGCGAAGCTGCAGTACCAGGTCGGCACGATGGTCGAGTTGCCACGTGCAGCGCTACGCGCAGAGGAGATCGCTGAAGGTGCGGAGGGGGCGGAGTTCTTCTCGTTCGGTACAAACGACCTGACGCAGACTTGTCTCGGGTTGTCGCGCGACGATGCCGGGCCGATCCTCACGAACTACATGGCGAACGGAATCATCGAGGTCGATCCGTTCGTGTCGATCGATCAGTCGGGCGTGGGCGAACTCGTCGAGATCGGTACGACGCGCGGGCGCAAGGCACGCAAGGATCTGAAGGTCGGCATCTGCGGCGAGCACGGCGGCGATCCGGCATCGGTGGCGTTCTGCCATCATGCCGGGCTCGACTACGTTTCCTGCTCGCCGTTCCGGGTGCCGGTTGCGCGGCTGGCTGCAGCGCAGGCGGCGATCAGCGGAAAGGTGCGCGCGAAGGACGGTTGAGGTCGGCGGTGTCAGCAAGATGTTGGGCCGCGCTGCGCTTGACCCAACCCACGATCTCGATCCGCCCCACGATCAATGCAAATTAATTCAACTTGGCACGGCGAACCGGCCGAGTTCGGTGACTACGGTTTCATAAACCTTCTTCTTGAACGGTACGATCGCATCGACGAGGTCGGTGACCGGGCTCCAGCGCCAGGCGCAGAACTCGACGTCGTGGCCGTCGCGCGGGCCGATGTCGATTTCGGTTTCGTCTCCCGTGAAGCGCATCGCGTACCACTTCTGGCGCTGACCGCGATACTTGCCACCCCATGCGACGCCGATGAGTTCGGGTGGCAGATCGTATATCACCCAATCGCTGGTCTCGCCGAGGATCGAAAGGCTGCGCATCGCGGTCTCTTCCCAGACCTCGCGCATCGCTGCCGTGCGTGGTTCCTCGCCGTCGTCGATACCGCCCTGTGGCATCTGCCACCATCTGCCGGGGCCTTCGGCGTCGCCTTGCATGTCGGAGCGCTGTCCGACCCAGACATGGCCCGCGCGATTGACGACCATGATGCCGACGCAGGGGCGGTAGGGTAGGCGATCGGGAGAAGTCTTGCTCATGTGGCGTGTCCGAAGCTCCTGAATTTATGACACATTGCATACATTGTTTTAACGCGCCTCACACGGCAATTAGCGCCATTGTTTGCAGTCGGAATCGCGGTGCGGCAATAGTTGACCCGAGTTGTGGCGGGTCTCTATTTCGAGCGAAACGAGTACGATGTCTGGCTGCCCGCGCGGTGAGATAAAGAAGGTCTCCGTCACATCGGTCAAATCCCGGCGTGGAGGCGCTGTCGACACCGTAAAGGTCGCGAGTTGGCGGCTCGTTGCCGACAGGCTGGAGAAGGACATCGCGGTCGGCGCTTTCCGCGCGACTGACGGCTCAACTGGGCGCCTTCCTCCGGAAACTCAGCTTGCCGCCGATCTTTCCGTAAGCCGGCACACGCTCCGCGCTGCAATCGCCGAACTCGTCAAGCGTGGCGTTCTGCGAAACCTGCCCTATCAAGGTGCGTTCATCGCCCCGCGCCGTATCGAGTTCGTACTGGGGGCCAGAACCCGGCTTTCGGAAGCGCTCGAGAACTCTGGGTTCACGCCTGACCGGCGCATTCTGTCCCGTCAGATGTGTTCGCCGCCGGCCGCGATCGCGAAGTCTCTCGGCGTGGCAAAGCGCACGCAAGTGCTCGAGATCGTCCAGGTCGTAACGGCCAACGACGTGCCGCTGGCCTGTTCTACGATTTGGATGCCTGCAGACCGCTTCGGCCGCGTCGGCGAGCTTCTGGCGACAGCGGGAAGTCTTCGCCGTGCGTTCGCGCTTGCCGGGGTCAATGACTATCGACGCGGGCTCGTGCGGATCACGAGCAGGGCGGCCGACAGTGACGAGCGGCACATGTTGAAGCTCAAGATCGGCTCGACAGTGATCGGCATCTCCGGCGTCAGCGTCGACGATGCAGGCGAGGCAACGCATGCGTTCGAGTATCGTTTCGATGCGCATCGCATCGCGCTCGTCGTCGAAACGTGATGGCGGCATAGTGCACTCGATCGCTGCTGCGCGATGCTCCGAAGACGCGTTCTGCGGCGACGCCGATGATCGTGCCGGATGCGCAATCCGCGGGCATTCGTTAATGTACATCGGCGCCGAGTGTCGCCCGGGCGCGACCTAAAAGGTATTGCAGACCTGGGACTTTCGCTGTCATGTGGCGTGCCGATGTGACGTTCGGGGGAGCAGCGATGCCCTTCGGTGCGCCATGTTCGGCGATGCCCGCGTTCCAAGTCATTGCATGTCGATGTCGTGCAAGTGCCTGTCAGCGCGCGTGTCCTTCGCATTCCTCGTCGCGTTCGACGGCGATGCGAACCACGATCCGGTTATTGGTGACAAGCTCGACAGGTGTTCGACATGCGTGTGCCCCGTAATACCGTCGGCCCTAAGTTCCTATTCGTGGAATCCACGGATAGGAACACAGTGATTTGATCCGTCCAGTCTCGGCCTTGAGTCGATTCCAGGCGGTGCAGGCGGCGCCGACGATGGCGTCGTAGTCGTCGTGGAGACGGTGCGAGAGGAAGCGTGCCTTCAGGTGTAGCCAGAGGCGCTCGACCGGGTTCAGCTCAGGCGAGTAGGGCGGCAAGGGCACCAGCGTAATGTTGGCTGGCACGATGA
>CAMDMH010000321.1 GCA_945901835.1 Devosia equisanguinis
CCGCTCGCCTTGATGACGACGGACCAGTCAGCGACTTCCTTCTCGATGAATTTGCCGAGCCATTCTGCGGAGCGCTGCTCCTTGGCTGCGCCTTTCACCGACAGCTTCTGGAAGCGGTCCTGCACCCAAGCCGTATCGAGCGCGTCCGCCGTCGCTTTATTGAGTTTGGCGACGATGTCGGCCGGCGTCGCCTTCGCCGCTGCAAACGCGAACCACGCATAGGAATCGATCTTGAAGCCTTCCTCGAACGCGGTCGGAACCGACGGCGCGAACGGCGAGCGCTCCTTGGTCAGCACCGCCAGCAGCTTGATCTGCTTGTTGTCGACGATCGGCATCGCCGCCGGCGCGAGCGAGCAGAAATAGTCGATCTGCCCCGCGATCATGTCCTGCAGCGCCGGCCCCGACCCGCGATAGGGAACGTGCGCCGCTTCTCCGCCGATTGTCTGCGTGAGTTGCGAGCACGTGAGATGCGACGACGAGCCCAGGCTCGACGAGCCGAATTGCATCTTCTTGCCGTTCTCCTTCACGTAGGCCGCGAATTCCTTGAGGTTGTTCACCGGCAGCGTGTTCCTGGCGACGAGGATCAGCGCCATGTCGCCGACCAGCGCAACCGGCGCGAAATCCGTGATCGGATTGTACTGCGGGCTCTTGTAGAGCGTCTGGTTCTGCGCCAGCGTATCCGTGCTGCCGAGCAGGATCGCGTAGCCGTTGGGCTCCGACCGTGCCACACGCGCGCTGCCCACCATGCCGCCGGCCCCACCGACGTTCTCGACCACGATCTGCTGGCCGAGCAACTCCGACATCCGCTGCGCCATGATCCGGCCGACCGCATCCGACGAGCTACCCGCTGCGAAAGGAACGATCATCGAGATATGCCGGCTCGGCCAAGCCTGAGCCAGAGCCGCGCCGGACGGCAGGACTGCAGCGAAGCTCGCAAGCCAGGCCGCAGCCAAGGACGAAGACAGACGAGACGAGAGACGGAATTTCACGAAACCCCTCCTTTGGAGCATTTCCATTGTTCGCGGAACATCGCCAATAGAATATGCGCAAGGCAAGCCCGCTGCCAGCCGAATAATCGTGCACACACTGCCGCGCACACGATCAACCCGTACGCGCGCCAACGGCTGCGGCATCGCGCGCACGTTGCAAGCCCCCCAGCAACCTGCTTTCTAGAAGCAACACGACATCCAAAGTTCGCGGCCAGATCGCGGCCGGAATTCTCCAAGGACATCAGCATGTCATTCTCCCCTGGCGAATTCCGTAAGGCCCTCGGCCTTTTCCCGACCGGCGTCGCCATCGTCTCCGGCCGCACCCCGGAAGGCCAGCTCCTCGGCATGACCGTGTCGTCGTTCAACTCCGTCTCGCTCGATCCCCCGCTTGTGCTGTTCTCGGTCGCTCGCAACGCGGCGAGCTTCGACGCCTGGCAGGCCATGCCGAAATACGGGATCAGCGTGCTCGCCCGCACCCAGGACGACCTGTCGACGCGGTTCGCCCGCAGCCAGTCCGACAAGTGGGCGATGGTCCACCCCGCCTATGGCCAGCACGACGTGCCGATGATCCCGGGCGCCCTGGTCGGTTTCGAATGCGAGCGCCACGCGGTCCACGACGGCGGCGACCACGCGATCTTCGTCGGCAAGGTCCTCGGCCTGAACGCCGTCGCCAACCACGAGACTGAGCCGCTCGTGTTCTTCGCCGGCCGATATTGCGGCGTCAGACGGAGCGACGCCTCACCGTCCGAACTGGAGTTCAGGCTGCTACACGGCTGGTAACCAAATCGAAAAGGCGCAATTCGTCTCTCGATCTTGACGCCCGCTCCGGACCGGCCCACAAGGGCGCGAAACGCCATTCCACTTTAGTCTGGTCACTTTTTGTGTGGCCACTTCAGTTTGGGGACGCCGCGCATGGCCGATATGAAGCTTCTTATGAACGACCTAGTCACCGCCAATCACATTCTCGCTAAAGAGAACGTTCTGGACAGCTTCGGCCACGTCTCGATCCGCCATCCCGAGAAGCCCGGCCACTTCATCATGTCGCGCGCCCGCGCGCCCGAGCAGTGCGAAATGCACGACCTGATGGAGTTCAAGCTCGACGGCACGATCGTCGGCCCCAACCCGCACCCGGGCAAACCCTACTCCGAGCGCTTTATCCATGGTGCGCTCTATGAGGCCCGCCCCGAAGTGAACTCGGTCGTCCACAACCACTCGATCAGCGTCATTCCCTTCAGCGTCGTCAAGAGCGTCAAGCTGCGCCCCTTGATGCACATGGCAGGCCCCATCGGGGACGACATCAACGTCTGGGATTCCGCGGCGAAGTTCGGCGACACCAATCTCCTGGTCACCTCGATGGAAATGGCCCGCGACATGGCCAAGTCGGTCGGCCCTCGCACCGTGTCGCTGCTGCGCGGCCACGGCTGCGTGGTGACAGCACTGTCGTTGCGCGAGGTCGTGTTCACGTCGATCTACCTCGAGATCAACGCCGGCATCCAGATGCAGGCGCTGCGCGTCGGCAACGAGGTGCAGTACCTCTCGAAAGGCGAAGTCGACATCATCACCAAGGGCCGCTCTGGCTTCACCTTCGAGCGCGGCTGGGAGAACTGGTGCAAGCGCGTCGGCCGCCCCTACTACCCGCAAGCGATGGACATGGGCGCCGGCTTCTCCCAGACAGACCCCAGCGGTTGATTGCTCCCCTCCCCTTGATGGGGAAGGGGCGGGGTGACTTGCGACGCACGGGCAGATTGCCCCCCACCCCTGTCCCCTCCCCACGAAGGGGGAGGGGGACCAAATAGCCAAGTCGCGCGCGAAAACGACGCATCCAACCCAAAACGAGGACCTTCCATGCGCTACATCGACGCCTTCTGCCATTACTTCCCCAAGGGCCTTTGGGACAAGATTTCGACCCTGAAGGGCGCGGGAGAGGGCATCGGCAAGCGGATGGCTGGCGTGCCGGCGATCTATGATCTCGACGAGCGCCGCCGCGTTTGCGACATGTTCCGCACCAAGCACAACTACAGTCAGGTGTTGTCGCTCGGCATGCCTCCGCTCGAAGCGATGGGCACGCCGGCCGAAGTCGAGGAACTGGCCAAGCTCGCCAACGACGGCCTCGCGGAGCTGTGCGCAAAGTACCCCGACTATTTCTCGGGCTGGCAGGCCTCGTTGCCGATGAACTCGCCGAACGCGGCGAAGGAACTGGAGCGCGCGGTCAAGCTCGGCACCAACGGCCTGCAGATCCACTCCAATATCAACGGCGATCCGCTCGACGACCCGAAGTACTTCCCCGTGCTGGAAACGGCCGCCAAGCTCGATTGCCCGCTGTTCCTGCATCCCTCGCGCAGCGCCGGCGATCTCTCCGACTACAAGAACGAGTCGAAGTCGAAGTACGAGATCTGGTGGACGTTCGGCTGGCCCTATGAGACGTCGGCCGCGATGGCACGCCTCGTCTTCTCCGGCACGATGGACAAGCTGCCGAACCTGAAGGTTCTCGCGCACCATCTGGGCGCGATGGTTCCCTATTTCGAGGGCCGCGTCGGCCCCGGCTGGGATCAGCTCGGCAAGCGCACGCACGACGAGGATTACACGACGCTGCTGAAGAACATGAAGAAGCGGCCGCTCGAGTATTTCAAGAACGACTTCTTCGTCGACACCGCCGTGTTCGGCTCGACCGCTGCCACGAAGTGCGGCTTCGCGTTCTATCCGATCGACAAGATCCTGTTCGCTTCGGATTGCCCGTTCGACCCCGAGCGTGGCCCTGGCTACATCCGCGACACCATCGCGATCATGGAGAACCTCGGCCTCTCCAAGGAAGACATGGAGAAGGTCTGCCACAAGAACGCTGAGAAGCTGATGAAGATCAAGCCGCAGGCCTGATCTCTCCCACCAGCGTTACACCGGCCATAGCCAACAGAGGGGGCGGATCACACGATCCGCTCCCCTTTCGTTTGCGCCATGACGACACTGGCATGACCGGGCTCATGCTCGATGAGTATCGCTTCGATGCCCAGCCGGCATTTCATTTGAACCGCCCCGATCCCTAGTTTCATCGATGTCTGGAACGGAACTCGGTCCGGACCAGAACGAGGACACCCGAGCCATTCCGCCTTGGGCGTTCGCATCCAACCGAGAAACCAGAGATCCGACCATGCGCAAGACATTCCTCAACCTGGCCACCGCGGCAGCCATCGGCCTGTTGGCTTCCGTTTCCATCGCCAACGCACAGCAGAAGGCCCCGTTCGACGGCAAGAAGTTCTTCGACGAGATCGCTTCCCGCGGCGTGAGCATGCCTGCCGGCTTCGACGACATCTCCGATCGCGCGACCCAGAACAAGCAGTTCGACGGCAAGGCGTTCTTCGACGAACTGAGCAGCCGCGGCGTCAAGCTCCCGGCCGGCTTCGACGGCAACAAGTTCTTCGAGGAGATCGCCTCGCGCGGCGTTTCGATGCCTCCGATGGTCGTCATGAAGAAGTAGCACGCCCTATTTCGCCGCCGGCATCGCTTCTGCTGATCGCAGCGAGGGGATACCGGCGGCTGCCTGCATCAGCCACCAGTCAGGCCCGAGGCGCTATGTTGTTCGATCGAACTCTTTCCATGGCGTCGATGACGCTGCTCGCGTGCTCAGCACTTGGCGCTCCTCTCGCTGCCCAAAACACCGGCCGCGCCCGGCTCGAGCCTATCGCCGCCGCGAAGCCTGTGTCGTCTCCCACCAGCTCATTTGCGCCGATGCTGGCCCGCGTCATTCCCGCGGTCGTCACCATCAGGGTGACCACCGAGACCAAAGCCTCCGTGGAAATCAAGCCTGACGGCAATCCGGTCGCCGAGCCTAGCCCGCGTTTCTCACCCTATGCCACGGTGCAGTGCGAGACGTGAACTTGAGGCGTATGAATCGTAGTCGTCCGACGTTCGGTCAACCACCATCGTTGCCGCCGTTTTGGGCGGAGCGTACAGGCGCTTTGCTGATCCTCTTTCGTTGATCCGAGTGCGGCAGGGCGCCTCAGCGCGCGGCGGCGGATAGTC
>CAMDMH010000322.1 GCA_945901835.1 Devosia equisanguinis
AGCGCAGCGCGACCCGACATCCCCTGCACTTCCATGCATGAGTTGCATCGATCGACCTGTCCTTCAAGCGAGGCGATATCCAGTTCTTCGCTATCGACATCTCTGCTTCGCCAAAGTCGGGTCGCGCTTCGCTTGACCCGACCTACGAAAGGTTATTGCATGATCGAAACAGCTCGCCTGACCATCGAGCGCCGCGATGCCGCCGGCACCATCTCGCCCGAGACCTTCGAGGTCCCCTACGAGCCCGGCCAATCCGTTCTCGACGGCCTGCGCTGGATCCGGGTGAACCGCGATCCCACGCTCGCGTTCCGCTATTCTTGCCTCAACGCGAACGCGTGCAAGGAATGCATGATGGAGGTCGACGGCGAGGTGGTCTACGCTTGCCTCGCACGCCTCGAGCCGCGCGAAATGAAAGTGGCGCCGCTCCACAACAAGCCGCTGGTCCGCGACCTCGTCACCGAGATCGCCCCGCCGCCTGAGCGCCTGCACGGCAAGAAGCGCTAGCTCGTCGCGCCGTTACTACTGCACGAGCCGCGCGGGCTCCGTCGCGCCGCGGATGCCGTCGGGACCGGGCACGTCCGTTTGATCGTAGTTGGAATTGAGCACGAGGTGCGGACCCGCCAGCAGAACGAGGCGGCGCGCGACGATGGCCGTATAGGCGGAATCGCCCCCCACTGCTGCCTCCCCGTCCACGACGAAGGAGTTTTTCGGCAGGTAGATCGTGCCGACGAGCTTCTGCGCGTTCTTGCTCAGGATGGTATGGGTGAAGATCTTGGATTGATTGCGCGAACCGAAGAACAACAAGCCCGCCATCACGCCCGTCCTCATGGTCGTGAGGCTCAAAGTGGTGTCTGGACCGAAGAACATGAAAGTCTTGTCGCCGAGATAGAAGGAGACGCCGTCGCCCTCGATTTTCGACGTGCCGCTGACCCAGAAGGCCCCGTTCTCGATGATGTATTCCCCAGACTCGAAAGTGACGGTCGATGAACCATCGACTTTGAGGCCGCCGCAATAGACACCCGGCCTCAGCTTCACGATCTGGTTGTTGATGTGAGTGCCGTTGTAATCGCAACCGCCAAAGCTCGGAGCAGGCCGGCTGGAGAGCGGGTCCGAAAACTGCGGACAATCGCTGATCGCTTGGGGGTCGATCGCGCCTGCCCCCTCCACACCGCCGGCCGAGCAGACCGATTTCGCCTTCATTTGCGCATTGTCGCGAACGATGAGGCCATACGCAGACGACGAGTTGGAGAAGACCGAGCAGCCATCGCCCGTCATTCTCGCGCTCTTCGCCAGGAAAACGGCGCCAGGTTCTGATCGCTCCAGGGCGAGGACGCAGATATTCGGCTTGCCCACGACGCGGGCGACCGAGCGCGCCACCACCTCGCTGGGCAGGAACTGCGCGATGATGCCGAAGTAGGGGACGAACGGCTGGACCGCACGCACGGTGACCTCGAGCTGCGCCGAGGCGATGTCCGCTGTGACGGTAAGGGGTGGGGCACTGCTCGACACCTCCTGCGCGGTCATCTGGCGCTGGATGACCGATTTTGCAACGCTCGTGAGATCGTTCGTCGCGGTGTCGGTGAGGCTCATCTCCTTGGCAGCCGCGAGTGCTGCGGCGTCCGCGGCAGCCGCCAGCGACATGCTCTGGCTCGTGAAACGCCCATAGTCGATCGAGATACCGACGATCAGCATCAGTACGGGCAATGCCAGGCCGAACGAGATCGCGAGCGATCCATCGCGATCTCTGGCAAATCGGCGGAAGGCAGCGGCGGTAGCTTGACGCATCGAGCCGGAGTTGCCGCGGAATTTGACGGTTCTGCTCATGGTAATCTTTTGATGAACGCTTGCGCTCGAATGGTTGCCGCAACCTCTTTGCTCGGTGCAAGTTGATGTATGGCATGGCTTCCGCCGATACGGAGAATTGGTCGAAACTTCGCCTAAGCCTTTATGAAGGCGAGTTCCGTTTCGGTGGCCCCTGCTGCGCGCAATCAACGCCTTGCACAAGCTGCCCGCGATCTGGTCCATTGGCGTGGCTACAACAGTCGGGGCGGGCCCCTTCGCAAACGGAAATCGAAGAAAATGACCCAATGGCAGTTTTGGATCGATCGTGGCGGCACGTTCACGGACATCGTGGCGCGTGATCCCGCTGGTCGTCTGCACGCGCGCAAACTGCTGTCGGAAAACCCCGGCGCCTACGACGACGCCGCGCTCGAAGGCATTCGCCGCTTCCTCGGTGTTGCCTCGAATGCGCCGATCCCTTCTGAGCGCATCGCCGCCGTGAAGATGGGCACGACCGTCGCCACCAACGCCCTGCTTGAACGCAAAGGCGAAGGCGTGGCACTCGTCATCACGCAGGGCCTCGGCGATCAACTCGAGATCGGCTATCAGGCACGTCCCGACATTTTTGCGCGCAAGATCGTCAAGCCGGACATGCTCTATTCGCGCGTTGTAGAGGCGAAGGAGCGCGTACGCGCCGACGGCACCGTCGAAACGCCGCTCGATCTGTTCACCCTGCGCCGCGATCTGCAATCCCTGCGCGACGACGGCTGCGATGCTGTTGCGATCGTGCTGATGCATTCCTACGCCTACCCCACGCACGAACAAGCCGCAGCGGCGCTCGCGCGGGAAATCGGCTTCACGCAGGTCTCCGCGAGCCACGAAGTGAGCCCGCTCATCAAGCTCGTCGGCCGCGGCGATACGACCGTCGCCGACGCCTACCTTTCGCCGATCCTCCGCCGCTACGTCGAGAAGGTGTCGGGCGCTCTCGCTTCACCGGCACTCGCCCCCCTTTTCTCCGCCCCCCGTGTGGGGGAGGTGGCCCGTAGGGCCGGAGGGGGGGACGGAAGTTCGCTCGAAGTGATACCCCCAACTGCTGCGCCTTCCCCTCCCCCCTCCCCACAAGGGAGAGGGGGACAGGCCGTGCCAAGCCCAACACGCGTCATGTTCATGGCCTCGTCGGGAGGCCTCAAGGCGGCGAACCAATTCCAAGGGCGTGACGCGATCCTGTCCGGACCTGCAGGCGGCATCGTCGCCGTCGCCGAGACCGCGCGCCGTGCCGGCTTCGACAAGGTCATCGGCTTCGACATGGGCGGCACCTCGACCGACGTGTCGCACTACGCCGGGGAATACGAGCGCTCGTTCGAAACCGAGGTCGCGGGCGTGCGCCTGCGCGTGCCGATGCTCCGCATCCACACCGTTGCGGCTGGCGGCGGCTCGATCCTGAAATTCGACGGCCAGCGCTTCCGCGTCGGCCCAGAGAGCGCGGGCGCGAACCCCGGCCCGAAGAGCTACCGGCGCGGCGGACCGTTGACGGTGACCGACGCCAACATCATGGTGGGCAAGCTGGCCGCGGCCAACTTTCCAGCGATTTTCGGCCCTGACGGCGATCAACCCCTCGACGAGGAAGGCGTGCGCGCAGGCTTCGCCGAAATCGCAAACGAGATCGGAGACGGACGCACCGCGGCCGATGTCGCGGACGGATTCCTGCGCATCGCCGTCGAGAACATGGCGAACGCGATCAAGAAGATCTCCGTGCAGCGCGGCTACGACGTCACCGAATACGCTCTGGGTTGCTTCGGTTCGGCCGGCGGCCAGCACGCCTGTATGATCGCCGATACGCTCGGCATGGAGACGGTACACATCCATCCGCTATCTGGCCTGCTGTCGGCCTACGGCATGGGCCTCGCGAAGCTCTCCACAAGCCTCCAGCGCTCCGTCGAGCAGGAACTCGGCGCCGAAAGTCTCGGTCACGTAGCAACGCTCGTTGCCGAGTTGGCCGCGCGCAATCTCCAGGACCTCGTCGGCCAAGGTGCCGCGCGCGATGGCGTGGCCCACGATGCGCGTCTGCTGCTGCGCTATGAGACGAGCGAGACGACGATTGCAGTTCCCGCGTCCGCTCCTTTGTCAGAGATGCGCCGCCAGTTCGATGAGAAGCATCGCCAGCAGTTCGGCTTCGTCTCTCCCGAGAAGCGCATCTTCATCGCCGCCATCGACGCAGAAGCGAGCGAGAGGGTGTTCGAAGGTGTCAGCCCCGCCGGGGCTGACACCGTTGCACCACCGTCGAATGGTGTCAGGCCCGGAGGGTCTGACACCAAGGCTACCACCCGCTTCTTTTCCGCCGGCGGCTGGCACGACGCTCCCGTCCACACACGCGGCGCACTGCAAACGGGCTCGACCGTGAACGGCCCCGCCCTCGTCATTGAAACGCACCAGACCGTCGTCGTCGAACCGGGCTGGCGTCTCGAAGTAAGTCCTGGCGACGATCTCATCCTCCGCCGCGTCGCCCCGCGCCGCCGCGAGTTGGCAGGCAGCAAAGCCGATCCCGTACTGCTCGAAGTCTTCAACAACCTCTTCATGTCGATCGCCGAGCAGATGGGCGAGGCGCTGCGCAACACCTCGCAGTCCGTGAACATCAAGGAGCGGCTCGACTTCTCCTGCGCCATCTTCGACGCCGACGCGCGCCTCGTCGCCAACGCGCCGCACATCCCCGTGCATCTGGGCTCGATGGACCGCGCCGTCGAGACCATCGCGCGCGAGAACGCCGGCCGGATGCGCCCCGGCGACGTCTACATGATCAACGCCCCCTATAACGGCGGCACGCACCTGCCGGATATAACGGTGGTTACACCTGTATTCGCGAACGATGCAGCCGCCTTCTCCTCCCCCCCTGTGGGGGAGGCGCCCCGTAGAGGCGGTGGTGGGGAGGGCGGCTCGCTTTCGAAACTGCCCCCCACCCCAATCCCCTCCGCACAAGGGGGAGGGGGAAATGGTGTGCAGGAGGAGAGCAAAATCCTCTTTTACGTCGCCTCGCGCGGCCACCACGAAGACGTCGGCGGATTGACGCCCGGCTCGATGACGCCGAAGGCGACGCGCATCGAGGAGGAAGGCGTTTACATCGACAACTTCAAGCTGGTCGAGGCCGATCGCTTCCGCGAAACAGAGGCGCGCGCGCTGTTCACCGGCGCGAAGTATCCCGCGCGTGCCCCCGACAAGAACATCGCCGACC
>CAMDMH010000323.1 GCA_945901835.1 Devosia equisanguinis
CGCACGCCTGCCTGCGGCTCGGCGCGATCCTGCATCCGCTCAACACGAGCTACACGGACGCGGAAATCTCTGGTCTGCTCGGCGATGCCGAGCCGCGTCTGCTCGTCGGCGAAGAGGCTTCGACAGCGCGTTTGAAGCCGCTGGCCGATGCGGCAAATGCCAAGTTCGCGACACTCGACGATCTCTGTACGATGGTGCCGGGCAAGCCTCAACCGGTGGCCGATGTCGGCGGCGGCGATACGGCAGCGATCCTCTACACCTCGGGCACCACGGGCAAGCCCAAGGGCGCTGAAATCACGCACGCGAACCTCGTGGAAAGCGCGCGTGCCCTCGGCAAATTCTGGGGCATTACCGCGGAGGACCGGCTGCTGCATGCGCTGCCGGTGTTTCACGCGCACGGTCTTCTGACGGCGCTCAACGCGATGCTGGTCGCGGGTGGCGAAGTGCTGTTCCTGCCGCGGTTCGAGGCGCGGGAAGTGATCGCGGCGCTGCCTTCGGCTACGGTCATGATGGGCGTGCCGACGTTCTATGCGCGGCTCCTGAAGGAGCCCGACATCGCGACGGCGGCGAAGAACATGCGTGTGCTGATCTCGGGCTCGGCGCCGCTGCCCTTGGAACTCGCCGAACAGTTCCGGCGTGCAACAGGGCACATGCTGATCGAGCGCTACGGCTCGACTGAGGCCGCGATCATCACCGCGGTTCCGCCGGGTACGACGGATCGCACGGGTTGGGTCGGCTGGCCGCTGCCGGGCGTCGAGGTGCGCCTGTTGGGCGAAGACGGCACGCGCGAAATGCGTGGCATCGGTGTGCTGGAAACACGCGGGCACAACGTTTTCTCGGGCTATTGGCGGAACGACGAGGCCAACGCGCAGGCGTTCGCGGAAGGCGGGTGGTTCAACACCGGCGACATCGCGGAGATCGACGCTGCCGGCTGCATTCGTCTGCTGGGCCGCGAGAAGGATCTGATCATCACGGGCGGGCTCAACGTCTATCCCAAGGAAATCGAGACGGTGCTCGATACGCTGGCGGGCGTCGAGACCTCGGCGGTGTTCGGCGTGCCGCATCCAGATTTCGGCGAGGCCGTCGTGGCGGCTGTCGAGGCCCGGGTCGGTGAGAGCATCGACGAGGCCTCGCTGATCGGAGCTGCGCGCGCGCAGCTTGCCGCCTACAAGACGCCGAAGCGGGTGCTAGAGGTGGACGAGATCCCCCGCAACCGCATGGGCAAGGTCGACAAGAAGGTGCTGCGCGAAACGTGGCGGTCGCTGTTCGCCTGAAGTCTGCACCACATTCAGCAACATTTCGCAGGAGCTGCCACATGCCTCGCACACTCATTCGCAATGGCCATGTCGTCACGGTAGATGGCGCCCGCAACGTTTATCCGGGCGGGTGGGTCACCATCGATGGTTCGCTCATCGCCGGCGTGGGACCCGCTTCATCGATGCCGGCTGCGGCGGGCTTCGACAGCGTCGTCGATGCCAGCGGTACGATCGTGATGCCGGGCCTCATCAACATGCACCAGCATCACTGGTACACGATCTTCAAAGGGCTCGCCGACGGCATGCTGCTGGAGGACTGGGTGACGGGTCTGCTGCTGCCTTTGTCGATGACGCTCGGCGAAGAAGCGATGCGCGTGTCGAGCACGGTCGCGGCGATGGAGATGCTCGCCACGGGTACGACGACGTCGCTCAATCATTCGGTGACGACGACGACACCGGCGCTAGTCAAAGCCAGCATCGAGCCGGTGGCAGAAGTAGGCCTGCGGCAGGTATTCGCGAAGGAACTGCGCTGCAATACGCCGGGCAATCCGCGCCATCCGATGAGCCTCGATGAATCGCTGGCGGCTTACGAGGAGGAGTTCCGGCGGTGGGACGGCTCGGCCGGCGGGCGTGTGCGGCTCGCGATGGTGATCGAGACCAACGCGCACTGGGTCGCGGCGGGCATGAGCACCGAGCAGTTGATCACGCGCGGCTACGAACTCGCGCGGAAGCTCGGCGTGCGTATCTCGGCGCACATCGCAGGCGGCACGTTCTCGCTGGAAAAGGGCTTCCTGAAGTATCTGCGGGAAACCGGCCGGACCGACGTTCGCTATCTCATGCAGCTCGGCATTCTCGATAGTTCATGGGTGCTGGCGCACTGCATTCACAACACCGAGCTCGATCTGGAACAGATGGCGCACGTCGGCGCGAGCATGGTCTACACGCCGACGTCGGAGTCGATCCGCGGCGGCGGCATCGGGCCGGTCTCGGCGGCGCAGCGGTTCGGTGTGCTGACCACTCTTGGAACCGACGGGCCGATGGTCGACTATTCCGTCGACATGGTCGAACAGATGAAGGCCGCGATCCTGATGCAGCACGTGCGCCACCTCGATCCGACGCGCATTTCGGCTGAGAACGCGATCGAGATGGCGACGATCAACGGCGCCAAGGCGTTGGGCATGGAGGCCGAGATCGGCTCGCTCGAAGTGGGCAAGCGCGCCGACATCGCCGTGTTCGATATCGCGAAGCCGTGGATCGGCGTGCAGCACCGGCCGCTGTCGAGCTTCGTCACGGCAGCGCGCGGCGCGGATGCAAAGCTGGTGATGGTGGATGGCGAGGTGGTCTATCGAGAGGGCAAGCTCAGCCACGTCGCCGAGCCGATGCGCGTGATCGCCGAGGCCGAGAAGATCGCGCGTGAGGCGCTGGCGAAGGCGGGGCTGTCGGGCAAGCTCGAGGGGGCGTGGAGGGGGTGAGTTGGGGGCTGACGTAGGATGCAATAGCGTAGTGTATTGCACCAATTGTCATCCGCTCGGTGCAATACGCCCAGTGGGCTGTTGCACCCTACGAAATCAAGCCCCCTGCTTCTTGAACCCTGCAGCCTGGGCTTCGGCTTCGGTGCAGAACCAGCGTTCGCCCTTGTCCTGGCGGATGCGGACGCGGGTGTAGCTCGCTTGCCAGGGCACGACATAGACTCGATCGTTGCGGGAGATCTGGCCTTTGATCGGGCAGCCCTGCGGCGCGGTCTTCTTGGCGGACTCCCAGAGCCGCGCGCGATAGTCCTCCGGCCGCTCCGGGACACCCTTCCACAGTCCGCGCTTCGCGTTACGGGCGTCCTGCTCGAGGCGGCCATAGCTGGAGAACAGGCCCTGCTGCGCAAACACCGCGCCGCGTGTCACGAGTTCGGCCGCGATGTCCTGCGTGCCGACTCGGCAAAGGCCCTTGTCACCGCCCGAGGCCAGTTCGCAGCGGACCTGCTTGCCTCGAACGAAATCACGCAACTGATTGCGTGCGGTCTCGCCGCACTTCCAGCGTGGCTCGGTGCGACCTTCGGAGCGACCCTCGCGTGCCTGCCCTGCGCACGACTGCTCGAGCTCCGGCGCTTCGACGCCGGTGAGGCGGATGGTCTGGCCGTTAAGCCTGATGGTATCGCCGCTGATCACGTTCGCCGAGCCTTCCGTAATCGGCCGAGACAGGCCGGGGATGGCGGCGACGGTGGACAGCGAGAGCTTGCCGATCCAGGCCGAGCCGATCCAGCCGAGTGCACCGGCGACGAGCAGCAGGGCCGCCGCTGTCAGGCCGCGCTGGGTGGAGACCGAAATACCGCCGAGACCTGGCATCCTCTTCCAGACTTCGGCGGCGCGTTCGGCCAAAGCGGTGATGGCGGCGGGGCCGCGGCCGGCGAAGATCGGCGGAGCGACGAGCATGATGAGACCGAGGAAGCCGCCCAAGCCGAGCGCCAGCGCGATCGCATCCCAGCCATCGACCTGGGCGCGGCCGATCCCGAGCAGGCTCGCGACGAGAGCAGCCAGGCCGAGGATGGGGGCAAGCCCCCGATGTTCCATCATGCCGCCGACAGGGGCGAGCACACGCGTCAACGTCCGGCTCAGCCAGTCGAGGGCTGCCGCAACCGCGCGGCCGATCCAGAAAAATGGCATCGTTATCGTCCGGCTCACCGCGTCCAGCCCCGATGTGCTGGCGGCGACGCTTGCCTGGCCGGCGCCTTTGATGCCGCCGACAGCGAGGTCGACGACGTCGTCGATCTTCTTGCGGCGGGCCTCACGCCGGATCTTGATCGTCGTGCGCACGTGCTTGTGCCAGTCGAAGCCGTCGCCTTTCTTGCGCCAGAACATGAATCTCCTCGATGCCCTGTGTCGTTGCCGAGTGTCGTTTCGTCATTTCAGAGTTTCGATGTCGGTGTCGATGCACATCAACGCAGCTCTGCGCTGATTGTGCCACCGATTCGGCCATGGTGTCGCCCAAGAGCCGCGAGTTTGCAGCGCAATCGTGGCGTGCCGTGGGCGGTGTCCACAGGACTGTCGCGGTTGTTGCAAATGAGGGGCAATCGGAAAAGCCCGCAGCAAGGGCCGTGACGCGGGCTTCCGGGCTTCGTGCGCAACGTCATGGCGTTGCATTCGATCGTGAAAGAGCTAACATCGTGCCGTCACTTGAAGCGTGGGTCCAAACTCGCGCCGCGATCGATCCCGGGAGGAGCTTCATGCCGAGCAACGCCGTGCGCCACGCCGCATTCGGGTTACTCGCCGCACTGTCGCTGCCGATGTCGTCACTGCCGGCGAAGGCGCAGGCGGAGGATTTCTACAAAGGGCGGCAGGTCGCGATCATTTGCGGGTTCCAGCCGGGCGGGGGCTACGACGCCTACGCGCGACTGCTGGGGCGGCACATCGGCCGGCATATTCCGGGAAACCCGAGCGTCGTCGTGCAAAACATGGACGGCGCCGGCAGCGTCCGCGCCTCAAACCACGTCTATGTTAACGCGGCCAAGGACGGCACCGTGATCGCCGCAGTCAACCAGAACATGCCGATGTACCAGATGCTCGGCGGGAAGGCGGCGCAGTTCGACGCGGCGAAGCTCCGGTTCATCGGCAGCCTGATCGGCTCCAACGGGCTGCTCTACACATGGGCGACGAGCCCGACCAAATCGATCGAGGACGCGAAACGCCGCGAGACGCCACTGGGCGGCACCGGTACCAA
>CAMDMH010000324.1 GCA_945901835.1 Devosia equisanguinis
CAACTCGTTACGCATCTCGTCGAAGCTGGCGAACGTCCGGTCCAGCGACGCTCCGATCCGCAAAGGAACAGCGTATCGAGCGCTGTATCCCCCGATCAGGTCCCCGTCCCGCGCCTGCAGCAGTCCGGAATTCATCAGATCGCCGCTACCGGTGAGACATTCCTCGACGACACGCAGCGGCTCCCCGACGAGCATGGCGATAGCGCGGGCAATCGGGCTAGCCACTTCCAGCACGGTATTCGCGAAAGTCTGCACTTGATCGTAACGCGCAGCGCACGCGACAAGGCCGACGATTTTCCACGCCGTATCCGGATGGGCGATATCGAGGGCGAGCACGAGACTTTCGACGTTGCTCGCCAACGGCTCCGGCCTCTGGCTTTCGACCGCAGCCCGCTCCAGTCCCTGGACCAGTTCGTTACGTGCGCGCGAGAAGGCAGCCTCGAATGCCGAGTACCGATAGCCCGCAGTGTATTGCTGGCTGAGCACGTCGATGATTTCCGACGGAATATCGAGAGCCATCGTCTCGTGCCGCTCATACAACCACCCGACGATCTGCCTTGCCGCGCGCACGGGAAGATCGGTCCCGGATAGCACCCGGGCAGCGTAGCGCGCGATGAGGCCGCGTTCGACGTCAGTCACGCTCATCTGACCCTCTTGCACCAACCCGAACTCAGGACCAAGGACGCAAACCAGACCAACCGGACTAAAGTGCGCCCTCGACGGTTTGGCCCAGCGCCATTCCCCATTCGACGAAAGCATGCCGGATCGAACCTGTCGACCAGCGACAACTGTGCTAGTTGAACCCGGTCAGAGTGACCCCCGGACGAACCACTACGCTCGATTTGATGGGAGCCCGTCATGAGCCTTTTGCCTGAACCCTTGGCCGACCGCTATCGCCGCTTCAAGTTCCGGCATTTCGCTCCCAATCTCGACCACTATGCCGATCTTGCCGCACACGGCCAGAACCCCGAGGTGATGATCGTCTCGTGCTGCGACAGCCGCGTGGACCCGGAGATGATCTTCTCCGCCGTGCCCGGCGAGCTGTTCGTCGTCCGAAACGTTGCGAACCTCGTGCCCCCCTATGAGCGCACCGGTAAGTATCACGGCGTATCCGCAGCGCTCGAATTCGCCGCGCTGAACTTGCGCGTGAAGCACATCGTGGTCATGGGCCATTCGAACTGTGGGGGCATTCGCGCTTCGCTCGAACGCGACACCGCGCGCCAGACCGAAGCCGAGTTCATCACCAACTGGATGTCGATCATCGACGAAGGCCGCGAGCGCGTAATGGGAGCATGGGCCGGCCGCGGTCTGGCCGAGATGCGCGCCGAACTCGAACGCGAGGCCGTTCGCGTCTCGATCGACAACCTCAGAACCTTTCCCTGCGTGCAGACACTCGAAAGCCGCGGCCGCCTCAATCTCCACGGCACACACTTCGACATCGCCAGCGGCACGCTATCCGCGCTCAATCAGGCAACCAACCAGTTCGTCGCCGTCTGATCAACCGCGCCCCGCCCCGAACGGCGACGGCATCGCGGCATCTCCTGTTCCGCCAGCGCCCGGAGCCTTCAGCCGCAGCAGTCCCCACGGGCTCGGCATCCGCCCGACGGCAGCTTCGATGAGATGCGGCCCGCCCGCCCGGATCGCTTCCTTGAGGGCTCCTTCGAGACCCTGGGCATCGCGCACCTGAGTCGCGCTCACGCCGAACGCCCTGGCCATCGCGACGAAATCCGGGTTGTTCAGATCCGAGCAGTAGGCTTGGCCGAACTGCTCTTCCTGCAACCCGCGAACGTTGCCGAAGTGCCCATCGGCGAACACGACCGTGATGTGATTGAGCTTGTACTTCGACGCCGTCGCCAGTTCCTGCAGCGTCCAACCGAAACCGCCGTCACCCGTGATCGAAACGACGACGCGGCCGGGATTTCCAGCCGCCGCCCCGAGCCCCGTCGGAAACCCATAGCCGAGCGTGCCCTGGTAACCTGGCCCGATGATCGTTCCCGGACCGTAAACGGGATAGGCAACCCGCGCGAAGTAACCGACCTGCGTCAGCTCATTGACGAAGACGCCGTCTTCCGGAATGGCGCTGCGGAGCGCGCGCACATACGACGCTTGCGGCTCGATGGCGTCGATCTGCGCCTGCGCCCACGCTCTCAATTGCTGCGCGCGTGCGGGCTCGAGACGCCGCCGATGCACCGGCCAAGTCGAAGGCAGTTCGTCTGCGAGTGCCGCCATTGCGAGCCCCGCATCCGCAGTCAGCACCATGCCCGGCATGCGCGGCTCGATACCCGCTCGGCTGTCCGTATTGATGTAGATGTACTTCATGTCCTGCTTGTCCCAGGCGGGAAACGGACCGCGCGTCTCCATAAATCGGCTGCCGGCGACGAGCAGCACATCGGCATGCGGGAGCAGCGCACGGCCGGAAAGCGTGGAGAACGCGAGCGGATGGCGATCGGAAATTGCTCCGCGGCCGTTCTCGCTCATCACGACGGGCGCACCGAGCTTCTCGGCAAGGCGCACGAGCGCCGCACCTCCAGCGGTCGAGAGCACACCGCCTCCGACATAGATCACCGGAAAAGCCGCAGCCGCCAAAACCGCAGCTAGCCGCTTGATTTGCGCCTCGTCGGGCTTCAGACGGCCATCCTCCTCAGCAGGCGTCGCAGCCAGTTCGACGTCGGCGCTTGCCGCCAAAACGTTGTAGGGAACCTCGACAGCGACCGGCGCCGGCCTGCCGCTGCGCATCTCTGCATAGGCACGCCGCACGAGACCGGGCACTTCCTCCGGCGAGTTCGCCCGCCCTCGCCATTTCGTCACCTGATCGAGGACGGCGCCCTGGTCCTTGATCTCGTGCAGCGCTCCATAGCCCCTGCCGATGCCATTCGAATGGATGTGCCCCGCGATGCACAGCACCGGCGAGTTGCAGGCATAGGCGGTCGAGAGCCCGGCAGCCGCGTTGAGCACCCCTGGCCCCGGCACCACCATGCAAACGCCGGGCTTCCCCGTCGTCCGCGCGAAGCCATCCGCCATATAGGACGTAGCCTGCTCGTGGCGGGGCACGATGAACCGTATCTGGTTCTCGGCCTTTCTGAGCGCATCGACGGCCCAGTCGAGTTGCACGCCGGGAATACCGAACACTTGCGTCGCGCCTTCCTGCGCGAGTTGCTGAACGAGCGCTTCGCCACCGGTGAGCTTCATCTGAACGACTCCTCGACTCCATCTGCGCGGGACGCGCCATCGGCTGGCCGTTTCGACAACGCGGAAACGGGCTCACAGCTAGCGCGAAGGATCGTATCCCATCGCGAGCGAGATCTCCCGCGCACCCTTCACGACTTCTTTGATGCACCGCGACCGCATAGATGGCGTGCACCGCGTTTGCGGCATCGAGATCGTCAATGCGGCAACCACATCGCCGGCATGGTTGCGCACCGGCGCCGAGATTGCGGCCGTATCGCTCGTCACCTCGCCCTCGACGAATGCGTGCCCTTCGCGCCTCGCCGCCTTGATGGCAGCGACCAGCTTCGACTTCTGTATCTGCGAGATCGCGACCGGCGCGAGATAGGCCTCGATCTCCGCATCGTCCATCCCCGACATCAGCGCAAGACCGCCCGCGCCGACATGGAGCGCGACGTGGAAGCCCGGCTGAACGATACGGCAAACCTCGTGCCGCGATTCCGCGTATTCGATGTTCACACGGTTCGTGCCGATGCGAATGCCGAGCGACACGGTCTCGTTCACTGCATCGCGCATACGCCGCAGAACAGGCAGCGCGACCTCGCGAATATCGAGCTGTTGTCGCTTGACGTCCGCCAGCCGCAGCCATGCGAGCCCCAGCCGATACGCCGATGGATCGGAAGACGCACACTGCACCAGACCGCGCCGCGCGAGAGTGCCCAACAACGCTTCGACTGCCGGCACAGACAATCCCGTGCGCTTCGACAGCAACTCCGCGCTCATCGAGGTCTCGCCCTGGCGGAACGCCTCGAGCAGCAGTACAGCGCGCGACACGGCCTCGACTTTGTAGCGGGCGAGCTCACGCTGCTCCTCGGCTGCCGGCTTCGATAGCGGCTTGGTGCTGCTCCCCATTGCGCGTTGCACTGCCATGGTCATCGCCTCTAATTGCCCGACTTCTTTTCCATGCCGAGAACTTTGGCGATCTCGGCCGCACGCGTCGCCTGAGCCACGAGCGCAGTGGCGAGCGCCGCCGGTCCACCCGGCTTCATCGCCTGGCCGGTCGGCGCAAGGCGCTGCGCCACCACCGGATCGGAGGCCGCAGCAACGACATCCGCGCCCAATCGCTCGCGCAGCGCGAGTGGCATTCCGCGCGGCCCGTAGAGGCCGACCGTCGTCTCTACGCCGAGCTCCGGAAATCCCGACGCGAGTGTCGAGGGTACGTTGGGAACGAGGCTGGAACTCTCGCTTCCAGCAACGGCGATGATCCGAACTTTGCCCGAGGCGACATGCGGCGACGCGATGGCCAACGAACTCTGCAGGAGCTGCAGGCGGCCCTCGCCGAGATCGGTGCCGGCCTGCACGATGTCGCGATAGGGAACGCGCGCGACATCGAGATTGCGCGTCTTGATGAAAGCCATCAGCGCGAATTCGGGCAGGCCGGGCGCACCGGCGGCATTTAGCTTGCCCGGGCTCGCACGCGCAGCCGACACGAACTCTGCGAGCGACGTCACGCCGGTAGCGGTCGGGACAGCCACCGACAACACCGTATCGGTCACCCGCGCAATCGGCTCGAGATCGCGAGCCGGATCGTACGGCAGCTTGTCGTGCTGGTAGGGATGGGCGATGAACGACGCGCTGGAAGCGTACAACAGAACGTGGTCGTCCGCCGCCGAGACGAACGCACCGATCGCGATCAGGCCGTCGCCGCCCGGCCTGTTCTCGATCACGACAGGCTGGCCCCACGTCGCGCTCAACCGCTCCTGCAACAGCCGCGCCGATATCTCTGTTCCCGAGCCGGC
>CAMDMH010000325.1 GCA_945901835.1 Devosia equisanguinis
ACGTCCTTGCGGCGCAGGATCTCCGACCAGCCTTGCTTCACGCCGGCTTCGATTGCGACGCGCGGGGCATCGCCCAGAACGGAGTCGATATAGCTCTCGGACTGTTTGCGGAACAGCTCGAACGACGGCCGCGCACCCCCAAAGAAGCCCTGTCCAGGTGGGAGCCTGGTTCGGGATTTCAAAGGGGTGAACAGCCCCTCGTCTGGTCGGCAGCCCACCTTTTTACATACTCCGATTGTTGCGACAAATGTTCCGCTTTCGCTTGAATTCTCGCTCCAGATCCTCAGTGCCGCCTGACCGTGCAGCGTGGACTTTTCGAAGGCCCATAACCCCGCAGATCGGAATCCCAATTGCGACGATTCTAGCAAGCGTTTCATTGCCGAGCGCCTGCATCCACGCGGCCGCGCAACCAAACAAAATGCAGAGGAGCGGCCACTTGAGTGTGGCTTTCATCGTGCTAGAGCCCTCTCTCTGACCCTCTCCCCGTAAGAACGGGGAGAGGAAATCATCACCCCTTCACCAACCGCTTCGCCGCCTCGGCCATCTTGGCGGCGGTGATGCCGAAGTGCTCGTAGAGCTTGCCGGCGGGGGCGGATGCGCCGAAGTCGGACATGCCGATGAATACGTCCTTGCGGCGCAGGATTTCCGACCAGCCTTGCTTCACGCCGGCTTCGATTGCGACGCGCTGGGCATCGCCCAGAACGGAGTCGATATAGCTCTCGGACTGTTTGCGGAACAACTCGAACGACGGCACGGACACGACGGCGGCGTCGATGCCCTCGGCTGAGAGCATGTCGGCCGCCTTCATCGCGAGCCCGACTTCCGAGCCGGTGCCGAACAGCGTTACCGCACGCGTGCCGCTCTTGGCCTCGCGCACGACATAGGCTCCCTTGGCCGAGAGGTTCTCGTCGGTGTGCACCGGGCGCAGGTTCATCACGCCCTGGCGCGTCAGTGCGAGCACGGACGGCGCGTCGATCGACTTGATCGCGAGTTCCCAGCATTCCGTCGTCTCGACGCCGTCGGCGGGACGGAACACCTGCACGTTCGGCATGCAGCGCAACGCGGCGAGATGCTCGACCGGCTGATGCGTCGGGCCGTCCTCGCCAAGACCGATACTGTCGTGCGTCATCACGTAGATCACGCGCTGCTTCATCAGCGCGGACAGGCGGATCGACGGGCGGCAGTAGTCGGTGAACACGAGGAACGTGCCGCCGTATGGAATGATGCCGCCGTACAGCGCCATGCCGTTCATGGCCGCGGCCATCGCGTGCTCGCGGATGCCGTAGTAGATGTAGCTGCCGGAATAATCGCCCTTGACGATCGGCTTCTGTGCTTTCGCCTTGGTGTTGTTGGAGCCGGTGAGATCGGCCGAGCCGCCGATCAGCGCGGGGCACGCCGCGGTGAGCTTTTCGAGAGCCATTTCAGACCACACGCGCGTGGCCTTCTCGCTCTTCTCGGCGGATGCGGCCTGCTTCAGCGCCTTGACGGCTTCTGCGAGCGCCGGACCGGCTGCACGTGCGGGATGCTCGAACGCGTCGCGGACCTTCTGGTCGACCTTGGCGTAGCGCTTTTCCCAGGCGGCGCGCTCGTCGGCTCCGCGCCGGGTCGTGGCGGACCAGGCCGCGCGAACGTCGGCGGGGATGTCGAACGGCGCGTGGTTCCAGCCGAGTTTTTCACGTGCTGCCTTGATCTCGTCGGCGCCGAGCGGCGAGCCGTGCACGCCGGAGGTGCCCTGCTTCTTCGGCGCGCCGTAGCCGATGATCGTCTTGCACGCGATCAGCCACGGCTTCGAGGTGTCGGCCTTGGCTTCAGCGATCGCCGCCTTGATCGCCTGGGGATCGTGGCCGTCGCAGCGCGTGGCGTTCCAGCCGGCGGCTTTGAACCGGGCGATCTGGTCGTCCGAGGTCGACAGGCTCGTCGGCCCGTCGATGGAGATGCCGTTGTCGTCGAACAGCACGATCAGCCGGCCGAGGCCGAGATGCCCCGCGAGCGTGATCGCCTCCTGGCTGATGCCCTCCATCAGGCAGCCGTCGCCGACGATGCAATACGTGTGGTGCTCGATGATGTCGGAGCCGAGCCGCGCGTTCCACAGCCGCTCGCCGAGCGCCATGCCGACGGCGTTGGCGATGCCTTGGCCGAGCGGACCCGTGGTCGTCTCGATGCCCTCGGCGTGGCCATATTCGGGATGACCGGCGGTCTTCGCGTCGAGCTGGCGGAAGTTCTTGATCTCGTCGAGCGTCATGCCGGGATAGCCGGTCAGATGCAGCAGCGCGTAGAGCAGCATCGAGCCATGGCCCGCCGACAGCACGAATCGGTCGCGGTTGGGCCACTTCGGCTGGCTCGGGTCGAAGCGCAGGAAGTCGCGACAGAGCACGGTCGCGACGTCGGCCATGCCCATCGGCATGCCGGGATGGCCTGATTTCGCGGCCTCGACGGCATCCATGGCGAGCGCGCGGATCGCGTTTGCCATCGACCCGTAGGCCACTGCGTTGTCGTTCGATGCGCCCGCGGAATTCGCCATCGTCGTCACCATCGTTTTCGTGAGTTTGAACGCGCCTGTGCGGGGCGCATGCCCGCGTCGGGGCTTTGGGGCCGTCTTAGCGATGCAACTGAGCGCCGTCTACCGGTCCCGGCCAATGAGCCGGGGATGGACACGAAATTGGGGACACACACAGTTTCCACGATAGAGCAGTGCCCTGATACGACTCGGCACCCGGAAATTGAGTGTGTCCCCATTTTCGTCTTCGCGCTATGAGAGGATCGAACGGCGCTGCCACCTAATGCATGCCCCCTGCCCCAAGAGACCTTACCCATGTCCCAACTGCTGCTCGAGCTGTTCTCCGAGGAAATTCCGTCGCGTATGCAAGCGCGTGCGTCGGACGACCTGAAGCGTCTCGTCGTGGATGGGCTGAAGGCGCAGGGCCTCGATGGTGCGACCGCGCAAGCGTTCGCGACGCCGCGGCGTCTGGCGCTGGTGGTCGACGGGCTGCCGGAGATGTCGCCGGGCATCTCCGAGGAGCGCAAAGGACCGCGTGTCGGCGCGCCCGACAAGGCGATCGAGGGCTTCCTCAAGGGCGCAGGCTTGGCTTCGCTCGACGAAGCCACAGTCATCAAGGATGACAAGAAGGGCGACTATTACGTAGCGCGAATCGAGAAGCCGGGCCGCGCCACGGGCGAGATCGTCGCCCAGGTCGTACCGGACGTGATCCGCAAATTCCCCTGGCCGAAGTCGCAGCGCTGGGGCACGGGCACGCTAACCTGGGTGCGCCCGCTCTACTCGATCATCTGCATGATCGACGGCAAGGTCGTGCCGATCGAGGTGGACGGCATCCGTGCCGGCGACACGACGCAGGGCCATCGCTTCAACGGCAACACGCCGTTCGCCGTGACGAGCTTCGAGGACTATGGCAGGAAGCTCAAGACCCACAAGTCGCTGCTGCCCGCTTCCGAGCGCGCGGCTTGGATCGCCGAGCAGGCGCGCGAGGTCGCGGCGTCGGCCAAGCTCGAACTGGTCGAGGACGAGGGGCTGCTCGCCGAGAACGCCGGGCTCACGGAATGGCCGACCGTGCTGATGGGCTCGTTCGACGAGGAATTCCTTGCCGTCCCTGCCGAATGCCTGACGACCGCGATGAAGAATCACCAGAAGTGCTTCTCGCTGAAGAACCCGAAGACCGGCAAACTCGCCAACCGCTTCATGTGCGTGTCGAACCTGATCGCCAAGGACGGCGGCAAGCAGATCGTCGCCGGCAACGAGAAGGTGATCCGCGCGCGGCTGTCGGACGCCAAGTTCTTCTGGGACCAGGACCTGAAGCGCCCTCTCGACGAGATGGCGAGCCAGCTTCGCGGCATCACCTTTCACGAGAAGCTCGGTTCGCAGTGGGACCGCGTCGAGCGCGTGGCGGAGCTGGCGTTCCAGCTTGCGGGGGCTTGCGACGCGGAGCCGGCCGACGCGCGCCGGGCGGCACAACTGTGCAAGGCCGATCTCGTCTCCGGCATGGTCGGCGAGTTCCCGGAGTTGCAGGGGCTGATGGGCCGTTACTACGCCGAAGCCGTCGGCACCAAGCCCGAGATCGCGCGTGCCATCGAACTGCACTACAATCCCAAGGGCCCCACCGCTACGGTGCCGAAGGAGGAGGAGGGCGACGCGGTTGCGATAGCCGTCGCGCTCGCCGACAAGCTCGACACCCTCGTCGGCTTCTGGGCGATCGGCGAGAAGCCGACCGGCTCCGGCGATCCCTATCAGTTGCGGCGTGCCGCGCTCGGCGTGATCCGGTTGGTGCTGGAGAACGATCTGCGGCTGCCTCTTGCGAAGCACCTCTTGATGAGTCACATCAAATTGCTTTCTACGCTTAGATCCCTCGAAGAGGCAGCATTTCTAAAGCAACCTGCTGCAGTGCTCAGTCAAAATCGCTCTGCATGGGATGAAAGGTGGACGAAAAGATTCGACGGTGAAAAGGCATTGCTGCTGCCATTGTTGGATGAGGTTGAACGCTTGACCTCGGAGAGGAAATTTCCCACGACGTTGAAAGTCACACTAGATATTCCTGCTGAGCATCCAATTAGTTCGCTCATTAGCTTTTTTGTCGACCGCCTGAAGGTCCACCTCCGCGAGAAGGGCGCACGTCACGATCTCATCGACGCCGTGTTCTCGCTGGGCGGCCAGGACGATCTCGCGCTGATCGTGAAGCGCGTCGACGCGCTGGGCGAGTTCCTGAAGACCGACGACGGCGCGAACCTGCTCGCAGGCGTGAAGCGCGGCTCCAACATTCTCGCCATCGAGGAGAAGAAAGATAAGAAGAGCCACGCCGGTAGCTACGACCTGAAACTGCTTTCGGCGAAGGAGGAGCTGGCGCTTGCCGCTGCCATCGAGGCGGTGAAGCAGGACACGACGGCCGCGATCAACGTCGAGAACTTCGGCGGCGCGATGCGGGCACTGGCCGAACTGCGCGCGCCGGTCGAT
>CAMDMH010000326.1 GCA_945901835.1 Devosia equisanguinis
GCCTGTACGCTCCGCCCAAAACGGCGGCAACGATGGTGGTTGACCGAACGTCGGACGACTACGATTCATACGCCTCAAGTTCGCGTCTCGCACTGCACCGTGGCATAGGGTGAGAAACGCGGGCTAGCTTCAGCCTATCGATCGATACAATGAACAAACACTTTGAATAAATGAATAGGCGAGGAGCTGAGGAATCAGAAGGCCCGGAAACACGGGAGAAATGACATCGGCCGCCATTCTGGAGCGGCGCTATGCTGAATGGCGGTACGAAGCGGGATAGGTTTCGTTAGCCGTCGTGCGGGAAGTGCCGCGCCACGCCCAAAAAACATCGCGGCCTTCAACTTACGGCCCTGATGCGCGACGGGCAGTTGGTGTTTCCAGCCTACCGCACGCCGAGCTTCTTCTGCAGGTTGGACGACGATGTCGTGTACTGGAACAGCAGCTTTTGATCGGGATGGATGTAGCGGTGCGCCACCTGCGCCATCAGGGCTGCCTCGTGGAAGCCCGAGAGGATCAGCTTGAGCTTGCCCGGATATGTATTGATGTCGCCGATCGCGAAGATCCGTGGCGTGCTCGTCTCGAACTTCTCGGTATCGACCGGTACGAGGTTCTCATGCAGGTTCAGGCCCCACTCCGCGACGGGGCCGAGTTTCATCGTCAATCCGAAGAATGGCAGCATCGCCGTGCAGGCGATCTGCTCCTCGCCGGTCTTTGACTTCACTGTCACTGTGCTGAGCTGCCCTTCGGCACCGGCGACCGCGGTGGCCTGCCCGATGATGAGCCGGACTTTGCCATCGGCCACCATTCCACGCATCCGCTCGACCGAGTGCGGGGCACCGCGGAACTCGTCGCGACGGTGCAGCAAGGTCAGCGACTTCGCGATCGGCTGCAGGTTCAGCGTCCAGTCGAGTGCGGAGTCGCCGCCGCCCACGATCAGAACATCCTTGCCCTCGAACTGGCTCATCCGCCGCACGGAATAGTGGACGGACTTGCCCTCGTAGGCTTCGATGCCTGGCAATGGCGGCCGTTTCGGCGTGAACGATCCGCCCCCCGCCGCGATCACCACGACCTTGGCGATGAACGTCGTCCCCGCATCGGTGATCAGCCGGAACCGGCCGTCGTCAAGCTTCGCCAGGCTGTCGACGCGTTGAGAGAAGTGGAACGTCGGGCCGAACGGCTTGATCTGCTCCATCAGCTTGTCGACGAGTTCCTGCCCCGTGACGATGGGCAGGGCCGGTATGTCGTAGATCGGCTTCTCGGGATAGAGTTCCGCGCACTGCCCGCCCGGCCTGTCGAGGATGTCGATCAGGTGACACATGATGTCGACGAGACCCAACTCGAACACGGCGAAGAGACCCACGGGACCCGCGCCGACGATCACGGCATCGGTCTCGATCGGAACTTGCGGGCTCTCGTCGGCCATGGCGGACTTTCCTGGCTAAGCAGACGTGTCGCGAATCAGAACTGCTTCTCGGGTACCTTGAGCACGAGCCCGTCGAGTTCGGCCGTCACCTTGATCTGGCAGGACAGACGGCTCTCGTCGCGCACGTAGAACGCGAAATCGAGCATATCCTCTTCCATGTCGCCGGGCTTGCCGACCTTGGCCGTCCAGGCGGCATCGATATAGACATGGCAGGTCGCACAGGCGCACGCGCCGCCGCATTCCGCCTCGATGCCCGCGACGCTGTTGAGCTTGGCCGCTTCCATAACCGTTACACCCGGCTGGGCGTCCACTGTCTGGCTGCTGCCGTCGGGCTGCATGAACGTGATCTTCGCCATCGTCAACGGCTGCTCCTTGCCTCGTGGTGCCGGCCTCTGGGACCCGTCCCCCATTAGACGGCTGACCGGATGAATTCAAGGGATGCGGCCGTCATGTCGCGCGAGTGCCGACCAGCCGCGACCTCAGTCCGCTGCTGGATGCGCCGTAAACCCGCCCAACTCGTGATATGAATCGTGCCATGCGAATCGGTGCCGGCGCTGTGCTACGCCTTCGCGAGTGGAGCGCGCCCCCCATGCCAGGGGATCGGGACCTAGAGCTTGGTCGCGCATTCGATGCATCTGCAGCGGGCGGGCCTTGGCTGCACCGCCGCAGATTGCTCGCCGGACTGTCGGCTGCTTGCGGGATGGCGCTGTCGTGCGGACAGGCTGCGCAGGCCCAGCAGCAGGGTGCCGTCAAGCCGCTTCCGCCGCCGCGCAGTCTCGGGCCAGCGACGGTGGCGCCTCCGGTTTCCATCGAGGTCACCGCTCGACAGATCGCGAGCTTCGGCAGGGCGGCTGGCGTTGGCTCGGCTGGGGGCCGGCTCGAGTTCGCCGGCGGCCTTGTGATGACATCGCCCAACAAGGATTTCGGGGGCTGGTCCGGCCTGATCATATCCGATGATGGCCGCCGGCTGCTGACGGTCTCCGACCGCGGCCATTGGATGAGCGCCGAACTGGTGTACGAGGCTGGCCGGCCCAAGGGGCTGGCGAACACGACGCTGGGCGACATCTCGGGGGTGGGCGGGCAGGTCCTCTCCCGCTTCCGCGACAGGGATTGCGAGAGCATCACGCTGCTTGACGGCACGCTGGCCAAAGGGACGGCGCTTATCGCCTTCGAACGCAACCACCGCATCGGTCGCTTCCCGGTCTCGGAGCGCGGTATCGGCGCGCCGCTCGGCTACCTCAAGATGCCGCCGGACGTGCGCCGCATCTCGACCAACAAGGGCTTCGAGTCCGTGGCCGTTCTGCGCGGTGGCCCACTGAAGGGCGCCGTGATCGCCTTCGCCGAGGAATACCACGACCCCATCCGCAACCACACCGGCTGGATCTGGCCAGCCGGCATCGGCAGTGACCCGCAGCGGCTCGGCCTCGCCAATATCGCCGACTTCGCGATCACGGATGCCGCGTCCCTGCCCGATGGCAGCCTGATCGTGCTGGAGCGCAAATTCCGGTGGCTGGAAGGGGTCAAAGCGCGCATCCGGCTGATCCGGGCGGCGGACATCAAGCCGGGCGCAATGCTCGATGGTGAAGTGCTGCTCGATGCCGATATGACGGCGGAGATCGACAACATGGAAGCGTTGGCTTTGTCGCGTAACGCCCGTGGCCAGACCGTACTGACCCTCATGTCGGACAACAATTTCAATGGCTTCTTGCAGCGCTCTCTGCTGCTGCAGTTCACGCTGAGCGAAGTCACTGCAACAACGAAAGCCAAGCCCTGATGCTGCTGCAAGTCAGCGCATCCCGGCTTGGCTCGTATCTTGGCAGATGAATCAGATGAAGGAGCGTCGCAGCCTCAGGCCGCGACGGCGCCCGTCTCGGCCTTCTTCTTGATGATATCGCGCTTCAGGCGCTTGCAGCGCAGCGACAGCTCGTCGTTCCCGGCGGCCAGCAGGTAGCTGTCGAGGCCTCCGCGATGCTCTACCGACTTCAGGCCGTGGGCGCTGACCTTCAGCTTGAAGCTGCGGCCGAGCGTATCGCTGATGAGCGTCACGGCGCACAGGTTCGGACGGAACACGCGCCGCGTCTTGTTCTCGGCGTGGCTGCGGTTGTTGCCGGACATCGGCAGCTTGCCGGTCAGTTCGCATTGCCTGGTCATGGGAAATCTCCTGAAACCCTGGCGCCGGGACGCCGCGACAGGCACATTTGCCCCGTCCTTGGCATCCACCGGCAGAAATGATGGAAAAGCCGGAAAGCACACGCCTTCCGGCCGTCGGCGCCTCTCATGCCAGCCCAACGCGGCGGCGTCAAGGATCTACGACGCGGCGGCGTCGAGGATCTAAGACACGGCGTCAAGGCGGACCTAGCCGAGTATAAGGGCGTTGCTTCCTCAATGCGACCCACCTATTTTGTTGAAACCTTCAACAATCGAGCCGACGCCATGGGCACCATGAACTGCTCGATCCCCGACGACGTCAAGGAAGCCTTCAACGCCGAATTCGACGGACAGAACAAAAGCGCCGTCGTCGCGGAGTTGATGCGCAAGGCCGTCGAAGAAAGACGCGCCCGCGTCAAAGCCGACGCGCAGTTCGACACGTTGTTCGAGGAGCTGCTGCGTCAGCGGGCCGAGGATGCGCCGATGAGCGACGAGGAGATCCGGCATGCCCGGCAAGAGGGCAGACCTTGAGGGTCGTCATCGACGCCAGTGTCGCCCTCAAGTGGGTTATCCGCCAGCCCGCAACAGGGCCGAATGTCGATCAGGCGCTCGCAATCCTTCGCGGAATCAGAAACAGGACGATCGAAGCTGTCGCCCCTGCCCATTTCCAGGCCGAAGTTCTGGCTGTAGTGGCCCGCACCCGCCCGCAACGGGTTCCAATCACGTTTGGAATTCTTAGGTCCGCACAGATCGAGATCGTCGCGAGCGAAACGGTCCTTCGGCGGGCGGCAGACCTCACGATCAGCCTCCAGCATCACCTGTTCGATACGCTCTATCACGCAGTCGCGCTCGAAACGGGCGCTACACTGGTCACATCAGACCAAGTCTACTTCGGCAAGGCCGCCGGTCTGGGTAACATACAACTCCTGTCGGCGTTCGCGGTCTGAACCCTCGCGATCGCGGCTTTGCGCTGCCACACCCGTTCGGTATAAGGCCCCCAACCGATTTCCGCGCCGATTTGCACTCTGACACGAAGTACCAGCCACCATGGCGAAATCACCCACGGGCAACCGCCCCGAGGCGCGCACCCCGCGCGGCTTCCAGGACACCGACCCCGCCCGCATCCGGTCCGAGGGGCGCATGCTCCAGACCATCCGCAAGGTCTACGAGTCCTATGGCTTCGAGCCGCTGGAGACGCCGGCCATCGAGTATACCGACGCGCTGGGCAAGTTCCTGCCCGACCTCGACCGCCCCAACGAGGGCGTGTTCTCCTTCCAGGACGACGACGAGCAGTGGCTGTCGCTGCGCTATGACCTGACCGCGCCGCTCGCCCGCTATGTCGCACAGGGACTGAAGCAGCAGACCCTGTCGCTGCCCTATCGCC
>CAMDMH010000327.1 GCA_945901835.1 Devosia equisanguinis
AACAAGCCGACCTCGTAGCGCACCCTGGAATTGCCGAGGTGCGCGACCCTGATGCCGGCGTGGACTTTCTGCGGGAACGCGATCGGGGAAAAATACCGGCACTGCGTCTCGACGACGAGGCCCACCACGTCGCTCTTCTCGATGTCGAGCGCGCCCTTCTCGATCAGATACTGGTTCACGACGGTGTCGAAGTACGAATAATAAACTACGTTGTTCACGTGCTGGTAGACGTCGTTGTCCATCCAGCGCGTCGTGATCATTTGGAAGTGGCCATAGGCGTCCCGCGTGTCGGGCGTCGGGCGGGCGTTGTCTTTGCTCATCGGGTGCTTCGGCTGTTGGACGGATGAGACGCTGTTATAGGCTCGCGTGGGATGAGCCGCCAGGGTTTGCGCCGTGCACCCATTGTACCCGGATCAGCGTCCTCCCGCAGGCGGGCTCGGTCGAGACGAGCGCGCCCCGTCAGGCTTCCGCCGCGAGCATCTTCTGCAGGACGCGCTTGTAGCGGACGGGGCCGACATCGATCGACAGATTGATCGGGTCGAGCTGATTGTCCGAACCGTCGATGTTCAGTTGCTGGGCCTCGATCACAGGGGCGTCCTGCTCTTCGAAGGCGAACCGGCGCATCTTCGCGATCTTGGCCTGGATCTCGCGATTGAGTGACGCGTCCGTGGTTTTCACGCCGAAGCGCGAGGCCGTGAAGAAATAGTGCGTGGTCCGGTCGGTCTCCGGCGTCAGCATGTGGATGGCGTGATACCCGGTGCCGGTTTCGAAGGGCTTGCCCGGATCGCAGACGCCGACGAACAGCCGCAGCGTCGAGGGCGCCATCCAGCGGATGCGGCTGAATTTGTCGACGCGCTCGGGATGGTCGGGCCAGAGCATCGCCCACATGCCCGGCGGCACGCAGTTGGTGGCATGCCGGCCCGCGATCACATCGTCGCCGTCGTGCTCGATCGTGATTTCGGAGTCGACCGTGTCGGCGTTACCGAGGATGCCTTCGTGCAGATAGCAAGTGTGGCTGAGGTCCAGGAGGTTGTCGACGACCAACTCGTAGTTGGCCTTGATCATCATCTTGTCGCGCTTCGTCGTGTAGATCTCGGGCACGTTGTCTAGCACACTGAAGTCGGGGATCCTGGCAGTGTCGGCCTCTCGGTCGCCCATCCAGATCCAGATCGCCTTGTGCTTCTCGGCGATTGGGTAGCTCTTGAGCACGGCGCGCGAGGGGATGTTGCCGGGCGGATGCGGGTTCAGGGTGCAGGCGCCAGCGGCATCGAATTCGAGGCCGTGATAGATGCACTGGATCTTGTCGCCGTGGACGACACGGCCGAGGCTCAAGGGCGCGTAGCGGTGGGGGCAGCGGTCCTGCACGGCCGCCAGCCCGCCGTCCGCCTTGCGATAGATCGCGACTGGTTCGCCGAGGATCTTGCGGCCGATGACCTTGCCTTCCGCGACGTCCTAGCCCCAGCCCGCCATGTACCAGGTGTTGCGGACGAAGCGGCCGTCGATCATGCCGCTGCGCGAAGCGCCGTTGCTGCTGGGTTCCGTTGCGGTGGCCATCGATTTCTCCCGTCGCGTGGATGTCCTCGTCTGACACTATACTCATGGGTGCTGCGGGTGAAAGTCCTCGTTTGCACGTTATGACAGCATTGCCTGCATGGGGGCGTGGCGTTCTTGCTGGTCGAGGCTGGTCGTCGCGCGTGCAGAGTGGCATCAGTGGAAATCCCTCGATTTCGGGATGACGCGGGCATCGCGGGGATGGCCGGCGAAGCGCGGATGGTCCCGTGCCGAGGACTGCCCGCGAGCCGAACCCGGATCGGGCCGCAGCACCTCGTCGGCGTTGGCGATCGGGATCGGCATGGGCTCTCCGTGTTCGGTAAGCAGACTGAGCCGGTCGCTGCGGTCGACGAGGTCGGCGGAAACGATATGAATGATGTCCTCGTGCCGCTGGATGCGGCCGCGGATCTGGATCAGGCGGGCGGTCATCACGACCTTGCGGAAGCGCTCCAGCGTCTTGGGCCAGACGACCGCGTTGGCGACACCGGTTTCGTCCTCGAGGGTCATGAACACGACGCCTTTGGCGCTGCCGGGCCGCTGGCGCACGAGAACGAGGCCGGCGATGGTGGCGCGTGCGCCGTTCTTCATCCCGCGGAGGTCGCCGCACGCCAGCACCCGCTCGGCCATGAAGCCGGACCGTAATAGGCTCATCGGATGGCCTTTGAGCGATAGGCGCAGTGTCTGGTAATCGTTGACGACGTGCTCGCCGAGCGGCATTTCCGGAAGCTGCACGGCGGGCTCCTCGCCCATCTCGCGCGTATCGCTCCAGGCGAACAGCGGCAGCGGCTCCGGCGCACCGAGCGCCTTGACCTCCCACAGCGCCTGACGCCGGTCGAGCCCGACCGAGCGGAATGCGTCGGCCGCCGCGAGCCGCTCCAGTGTCGCCGGCCGCACACGTGACCGCCGCCATAGATCGTGGACGGAAATGAAGCGATTCTCCTCTCCCCTCGTGGGGGAGGTGGCCCACTGCGTCGGGGCTTGCGCTGGAGCAGGAGGTAATAACTGGGCCGGCTGGTGGGACACAACGTCGGCTTCCGTTGTTTGTAATCCCCCCACCCCTAACCCCTCCCCACAAGGGGGAGGGGGACAAGACAGGGTAGGCGGAGAAAGTGGGGGGACGGGATTTCTTGCCATCGCGATCTGCAGCGCCTCGGCCTCGTTCATACCGTCGATCTGGCGCATGCCGAGCCGCAGGACGGGCTTGTCTCTCGCGCCTTCCTCCAGCGTGCAGTCCCAGTCGGAGCTGTTGATGTCGACGCCGCGTAATTCCACCCCATGCTCGCGCGCGTCCCGCACGATCTGGGCGGGGGCATAAAAGCCCATAGGCTGCGAGTTGAGCAGAGCGCAGGCGAACGCGGCGGGGTAATGGTGCTTGAGCCAGGCCGAGACATAGACGAGGTGGGCGAAGCTCGCCGCGTGGCTTTCGGGAAAGCCGTATTCGCCGAACCCCTTGATCTGATTGAAGCAGCGTTCGGCGAAGCTGCGGTCGTAGCCGCGCCCCACCATTCGCTCGACCATCTTGGTTTCGAGTTGGCCGATGGTGCCGACGCGCCGGAACGTCGCCATCGATTTGCGGAGTTCGTTGACCTCCGCATCCGAGAACCGTGCAGCCACCATCGCGATCCGCATCGCCTGCTCCTGGAACAGCGGCACGCCCTTGGTCTTGGCGAGGATCTGGCGCAGTTCGTCCGGTGGGCCGTGGTCAGCCCCCGGCGAGGGATAGACCTCGGGTTCCAGCCGGTCGCGGCGGCGCAGATAGGGGTGGACCATGTCGCCCTGGATCGGGCCCGGCCGGACGATCGCCACCTCGATCACGAGATCGTAGAACGTCCGCGGTTTGAGGCGCGGCAGCATGTTCATCTGCGCCCGGCTTTCGACCTGGAACACGCCGATCGAATCCGCGCGGAACAGCATGTCGTAGACGGTCGGATCTTCCCGTGGGACCGCGGCGAGGCTCATCGGTCGGTCGTGGTGTGCGGCGAGCAGAGCGAACCCGCGCCGGATGCAGGAGAGCATGCCGAGTGCGAGCACGTCGACCTTGAGCAGCCCGAGCGCGTTGATGTCGTCCTTGTCCCATTCGATGAACGTGCGCTCCGCCATCGCCGCGTTACCGACCGGCACGACTTCCGTCAGCGCGGAACGTGTCAGCACGAAGCCACCGACATGCTGGGAGAGATGGCGGGGAAAGCCGGTCAGTTCGTCTGCGAGTTCGATCGTTCGGGCGAGCAGCGGATCGGCGGGATCGAGGCCGGCTTCGCGGATGTGCTTTTCGGGGAGCACGCCGCCCGACCTCGTGCCCCACACCATGCCCGAGAGTGCGGCGACCGTGTCCTCCGACAGGCCCATCGCCTTGCCCACTTCGCGCACCGCCGAGCGCGCGCGATAGGAGATCACGGTCGCCGCGAGCCCCGCACGGTGACGGCCGTAGCGCGCATAGATGTACTGGATCACCTCCTCTCGCCGGTCGTGCTCGAAGTCGACGTCGATGTCGGGCGGCTCCTTGCGCTCGGGCGACACGAAGCGTTCGAACAGCAGGTCGACCTCGGTCGGGTTCACGGCCGTGACGCCGAGGCAGTAGCAGACCGCGGAGGTGGCGGCGGAGCCGCGGCCCTGGCACAAGATCCCGCGCGAGCGCGCGAACGCGACGATGTCGTGCACGGTAAGGAAATAGTGTGCGTAGGAAAGCTGCGCGATGAGCCCGAGTTCTTTGACGAGCGTGTCGCGGACCTTGTCCGGCACGACTTCGGGGAAACGGGCGCGTGCCCCCTCCCATGTGATGTCTTCGAGGTGGCCTTGCGCGGTCTTGCCTTCCGGCACCGGCTCGTCCGGATACTCGTAGACGAGTTCGTCGAGTGAAAAGCGGCAGGTGTCCGCGATGTCGATCGTGCGCGAGACCGCGTGCTCGAACCCGCGGAACAGGCGCGTCATCTCGTGCGGGGGCTTCAGGTGACGTTCGGCATTCGTGGGAAGGCGCGTGCCCGATGAGGCGACAGTGGTGCCCTCGCGAATCGCGGCCAGCACGTCGGCGAGCGGACGGCGGTGGGCGGCGTGATAGAGCACGTCGCCGGTCGCCACGAGGGGCACGCCGGCCGCTGTCGCCAGGCGGTCGAGCGCTGCGAGGCGAGCCCGGTCGTCGCCGCGATAGAGCATCGAGGCGGCGAGGTACAGGCGCGCGCTGGGCAGGCTTGCGCGGAGGTGGTGGAGGTCGGCGTCGAAGGTCGGCTCGCGATCACGAGGAGGCGTTGGCTGCCGGAACGGAATGATGTTGGCCGCCGTCGTAGAGGTCGCGCCGAGCGTGCGAGCGGGACTAGTCCCGCGCCCTATTGGGGGATGTATCCCCCACCCCCCCTCTATTCTAGCTTCGGGGGAAAAAACGGGAGGTCCGGAGGGTGTCCCTC
>CAMDMH010000328.1 GCA_945901835.1 Devosia equisanguinis
CACGCGACGTCGAAGCTCTCCGAGGAGGACCTGTTCGATATCCGCAGCCTCGGCTTTCGTGGCGAAGCGCTGCCCTCGATCGGCTCGATCGCGCATCTGACGATCACAACACGCGCCGCCGGCTCGAAAGACGCTCTATCCATTACGATCGACCGTGGCGCTAAAGGCGCCCTCAAGCCCGCCGCGCACAATGGCGGCACGCGGGTCGAGGTGCTCGAGTTGTTCTCCGCGACGCCGGCGCGCCTCAAGTTCATGAAGTCGGAATCCGCCGAGAACCGCGCGATCTCGGACACGCTGAAGCGCATCGCGATGGCTTGGCCGGCGGTAGGTTTCACGTTGGTCACGGGTGAGCGCGCGAGCCTTCGTCTGGCCGCGTGCACCGACGACAGCGCCGGCCGCCTCGAACGTCTCGGCCGCATCATGGGCCGTGAGTTCATGGCCGACGCGATCCAGATCGAAGGCGGCCGTGAAGGCATCTCGATCTCGGGCTTCGCGGGCTTGCCGACTCTGAACCGGCAGGACGCCGCGATGCAGTTCCTGTTCGTCAACGGCCGCCCCGTGCGTGACCGGCTTCTCGTCGGCGCAGTGCGCGCAGCCTATGGCGACATGCTGCCGAGGGGACGGCAGCCGCTTCTGGCGCTGTTCATCGATCTCGACCCGCGCGAGGTCGACGTGAACGTCCATCCCGCGAAATCCGAAGTGCGCTTCCGCGACGGCGGCGCGGTTCGCAGCCTCCTGATCGGCGGCCTGCGCGAAGCACTCGCACGTGCAGGCCACCGCGCGACGGTTGCCGGCGGCGGCGTGGCGCTCGACATGCTTGCGCGCCGCGCCGAGCTGGAAGTCGCGAGCGCGTCCACCTCTAGCTACCGGCCCCCGCAGGGTTATGGCTACGCCCCCGCTTGGTCGCCGCAGCCGCCGCGCGGTGTGCCCCCGGGATACGGCCCCGGCCTGGCCGAGGTGCTCCAGGCCCCGCTCGAAGGCTTCGACCTGCCGAGCGCCGACACCGCAGCCGCCATCGCCGAACCTTCGCCGGCCGCGCTGGAGCGCCCCCTCGGCGCCGCGCGGGCACAGCTCCACGAGACCTATATCATCTCCGAAACACGCGACGGCATCATCATCGTCGACCAGCACGCGGCCCACGAGCGCCTCGTCTACGAGCGCCTGAAAGCAGCCCTCGCGGCCGGCGGCGTCGTGCGCCAGGGGCTTCTTCTGCCCGAAGTCGTCGAGATCGATAGCGACGCCGTCGAAGTGCTCGCCGAAGCGAGCGCCGAGTTGGCCGAATTGGGCCTCTGCCTCGAGCCGTTCGGCCCCACCTCCGTGATCGTGCGCGAAGTACCCGCCCTATTGGGAAAAGCGGACGTCGCAGGTCTCGTGAAGGACCTCGCCGCGGACCTTCTCGGCGACGGCTCCGGCCTCGTCCTGAAGGAGCGCCTCGACGCCGTTGCCGCGACCATGGCGTGCCACGGCAGCGTCCGAGCCGGCCGCCGCCTGACGCCCGAAGAGATGAACGCGCTTCTCCGCGAAATGGAAGCGACGCCCAAGGCCGGTCAATGCAACCACGGCCGCCCGACATATGTCGAGCTCAAGCGCGGCGACATCGAGCGCCTGTTCGGCCGCCGCTGAGTGTGAGGCTCTGCGGACATTCCGAACAACAACGGAAGCGAAATTCGGGCTTCCCGCTCCCCTATTGTGGCTACGGCATTCACACTTCTGCATCGCGTAGCCCAAATGCAATCTTCAATTGCGAAGGGGTCCCCCTCCCCTGAATGGGGAGGGGGTAGGGGTGGGGTGATTTCGGGAGCTGCGAGTGCGATTTACGGGAAGGTTTTTCCCGGTGCTTCTCCCCCCTTCCCCTCCCCGCTGGGGAAGGGGAAGCAACTCGCAAATTCGGTCTTCCGAACTTCAAGGTTTTCTCTTGCGACTCGCTTGTGTGAATCCCGCATCCCATTGTGGGGAGTGGGTTGGGGCGCACAAGTTCGCTTGGTTCTCGTTGGCCCCCCTCCGGCCCTACGGGCCACCTCCCCACAGTGGGGGGAGGAGAATAGAGAGGCCGGCGCTGACGCACCGAACTCGCTTCAAGCCCCCACCCGCCGCGCGAAATCCTCGTAGCCGAACTTGCGTACGACGCGGTACGTGCCGTCCTTCTCGAGCACCGCGAGATCCGGCAGCGGCGTGCCGTTGAATGTCGTGCTCTTCACGAACGAGTATTGCGCCATATCGGCGAACACGACGCGGTCGCCCACGGCCAGCGGTTGATCGAACGAGAACTCGCCGATCACGTCGCCGGTCATGCACGTCTTGCCGCCCAGAATATAGTCGTGACGCTTCTCGCCGGGCTTGCCCGCGCCCACGACGGTCGGCGTATACGGCACTTCCAGCACGTCCGGCAAATGCGTCGAGGCGGACGTATCGAGAATAGCGATATCCTTCTCGTTGCGATGGATGTCGAGCACGCTCGACACGATCCAGCCCGCGTTGACGGCGAGCCCGCCGCCCGGCTCCAGGATCACCTCCACGCCGTGCTTCGCGCGGAATTCCTTGATCGCCGCGATCAGCTTGGCCACGTCGTAGCCCGGCTTGTTGATGAAATGCCCGCCGCCGAAGTTCACGGCTTTCACGTGGCGGATGTACGTCGCGAAGTTGCGGCTCACGTGCTCGATCAGGCCCACCGAGCCGTCCGCCATGCTCTCGCACAGCGCGTGCGCGTGCAGGATATCGATCTCGCCCCACGGCATCCCGTCGAGCGTGTCGGCAGTCGCGCCGAACCGCGAGCACGGCGCGCATGGATCGTACAGCGCCCCGCCCAGCGTCGCGTTGGAGTAACCCGGATTGATGCGGATGCCGACGTGCTTGCCGCCTGCAGCCTTCACCATCGGCAGGAACCGCTGAAGCTGGCTCGCTGAGTTGAAATAGATGTGCTCGGCGAGCTTGAGGAGATTGCGCACTTCCGGCTCGGAGAACGCCGGCGCATAGACGTGCACTTCCTTGCCGAAAGTCTCGCGGCCGAGACGCGCCTCGTACTCGCCGCTCGCCGTCGTGCCGTCGAGCACCTCCCGCATCATCGGGAACACGGCCGGCAGCGCGAACGCCTTGGTGGCGAGCAGCACCTTGCAGCCGGCCTCGCGCTTGATGCGCGCAGCCGTATCGAGGTTCCGTTGCAGCAGCGCGGCGTCGATCACGACCGCGGGCGTTGCGATATCGGGCGGCAGCTTCGGCATCATCGGCGTCACGGCTCCGTGTTGGAATCCGAGGCTATATGGCATCCGGCAAGCCCCGTTACCATGGCAGCATTCGTGAAAACGCTCGAATGGCCTACGCGCCCCAAATCTGTGCTGCTAAGGTATCTCAGAACAATCACTGCTCCGATTTGCAGGCCGACCTCGCGGTTCTCCTTTCCCCAATTGTGGGGGAGGTGGCCCGTAGGGCCGGAGGGGGGAAGTCCAACGCCCGCGGGGTGATTTTGGGCGCCCCCACCCCCGACCCCTCCCCACAAAGGGGGAGGGGGGAAGCCTTGTGTTCGATTCGGTTGTTGTTCGGAGTGTTCTAAACTCGCGCCGAATTCAACGAGGAGCTGCCCATGGCCCGCATCACCACAGTCGAACAGCTTCGCTCCCACTATGGAGTTGCGCACGAAAGGGCCGTTCTGAAAGAGGTCCAGCGGCTTCACAACCACCAGATCCGTTTCATCGAACTGTCACCTTTTCTGGCGATTTCCTCGACCGGCGCCGATGGCCGCGGCGACGTTTCTCCGCGCGGCGAGAAACCGGGCTTCGTTCATGTGATCGACGACGTCACGCTGGCGATCCCCGACCGTCCCGGCAACAACCGGCTCGACACACTCACCAACGTCGTCACCAACCCGAACGTCGGCGTGCTCTTCATGCTGCCGGGTGTGAACGAGATCCTGCGCGTCAACGGCACGGCGGAGTTGCGCGACGACGCCGATCTGCGCCGCCGCTTCGAGGTCAATGGCAAGCAGCCCTCGCTCGTCATCCTGGTCCACGTCGAGCAGGCCTACCTGCACTGCGCTAAGGCCCTGATGCGGTCGGCGCTGTGGGATGTCGAGACCAAGGTCCCGCGCAGCGTTCTGCCGTCGATGGGTGAGATGCTGCGCGATCAGATCGGCCCGCAGGTCGAGGCCGAGTCGGAAGCCGCCGGCGTAGCCCGCTACAAAACGCAGCTCTATTGAACTACTGCGGAACGACGAGTTGCTGCCCGACTTTGAGGCTGCCGCGACCGGTCATCCGGTTGGCCTGCATCAGCGCCGTTACGGTGATGCCGTGGGCGTGCGCAATGGATTCCAGCGTATCGCCTTGGCGGACCTTTACCTTGCCGAGGATTCCGATGCCCGAACCCGTCGCCTGAGGCTGCTGTGCTGGGGCATTGCGGGCGACTGGCTGCGGACGTCCCGGGGACGGCATCGGCGTGATCGCGGACGTCTCTACCGAGCTGTTCGGCGACCATTCCTGCGCCTTGCCGGTCACCGGATCGCGCCCACCGCGATAAGTACCGCTCGGCGGTCCGTCTGCGTCGAATTGCGAGGGCTGCCGCCACGCCTGCGGTTGGCCCTGCTGTGCTGTCTGTTGTGAAGTCTGCTGAGCCGGAGCCCCGCCGGGTTGCCCCAGGCGAGTGCCCGATGACGAACTGCACGCCGTCAACGACGCGAGCAATGCCGCTGTGGTGGCGGCGCAAAGCATCGCCCCGGCGCGCGAAGCGCCCTTCTGCCGTACCTCGCTGCTGCAGCCAAACATGCCGTCGTCCTGAAGTGTCCGGATCCGCGACCGACACTGTAAACCTGCTTCCGTGCCTCCGATCCTGCCCTTCTTAGGTAACGCACTGAGCTGATTCGCGAATCGGCTAGATCTCTTGCCGAGGGCGGCTCACTCGGCAGGTGATAGGCATGCGGCGCTTCGAGATCGTGCAGTCGGACACCGACACGAC
>CAMDMH010000329.1 GCA_945901835.1 Devosia equisanguinis
TTCTAGGCGCGCCTTGGCATGATCGCGCGGCATCTCGCCCGCGATCCGCGATTTCCCCGGAGCCGGAACGAACGGCCTGTAATCCTCCCGGCTCATGCTGTCGCTCCCTATCCCGTGGTCGGCTCGACACTACTATCGCAGCGCCAGTAACGGATGGCATAGGGGCTCTTTGCGCTCAAGTGTTCGCAGGGCCACGCCCCTATCGCGCTAGCTTAGACGGACGGAAAACCACAAAAACTCTCCTTGCGTCCCCGGACGAACGTTCCGACCGTTAGGTCGGAGCGTGAAGATCCGGGGTCTTTACACATTCCAGATGTTTAAAGATTCCGGATAGCTTCGCTCCACTCGGCTTCCAGTAACGCAGAGACTTCTATGTTGGAGCGAATGGGGGCAACCCCGGACGCGAGTAACGCGATACGAGGGCGACCCAACATCCACGGCATACCGGAAGAATGTCGGATCGCGGTCAGTGGCCTTGACCCAACCTACGGCGCCGGTCGTGCGCTTACGATTCACTTCAAACGAAAACCGCTCTAGCCGACGCGGTGCGCCTGGGCGGATGCTCATGCCGTGGCCTTGATCCGGCTCCCGGGTTGGCTCGACAGCACCACTCGCGTGGAAAGGGGACCGTCGACAGCTTGCGCGCGCGCGTCCTCGAACACGCGACCAATGCCGATCAGAACTGGCAAGGGGTGGCTATCGACAATCGGTGCCTCAGCCATTCCGGCGAGCGTTCCGTGCCATCTGACTTCACCTGGGCGGGTGACGCCGCGCGCGACGACGACCGGTGTCGCGCTATCGAGGCCGTTCTCCATCAAGCGCCTGGCGATCGACGGGGCGGTGTGGCCGCTCATGTAGAACAGCAGCGTCGTCTGTGGATCGGCGAGGCCGCGCCAATCGACGTCCGCCGGCAACTCGCCGTTGCGCGCGTGGCCGGTGACGAAGCGGACGGAGTGCGCGTGGTCGCGATGCGTGAGTGAGACGCCCAACGCCGAGGCCATCGCGATGCCGGCGGATATGCCGGGCACGATGGAAACCTCGATACCGGCCTCGGCGAGTTCGGCCAGCTCTTCGCCGGCGCGGCCGAAGATCATGGGATCGCCCGACTTCAAGCGAACAACGTGCTTGCCCTGACGCGCGAGGCCGATCATCAGCTCGTTGATGTCGCCTTGTGCGCACGATGCGCGCTTGCCGCGCTTCCCGACCAGCAATCGCTTTGCCTCGCGGCGCGCAAGTTCCAGCACCTCGTCTGACACGAGATCGTCGAACAGGATCACGTCGGCCGATTGCAAAGCGCGCAGTGCCTTCAGCGTAAGCAACTCCGCATCGCCCGGTCCCGCGCCGACCATGGTCACGCGGCCCTCCCGCGTCGAAGCCGTGGCGCCGACTTCTGCGATCAAGCCCACGGCATCGGCCTCGCCGTGCTCGCCCGGCGGAGGGCCAAAAGCGCGCTCCGACAGCCGCTCCCAGAACGCGCGACGCTGTGCGCCGACGGCGAGACGTTCGTTTACGGCGCTGCGCAAGCGCTTGGCGATCGCGCCCCAAGCCGACAGCGACGGCGGCAGCAGCGTCTCGATCCGGCGGCGGATCGCCTGTGCCATGATCGGGGCGGCGCCATCGGTCGAAATGGCGATGACAACGGGAGAGCGGTTGACGATGGAGCCGAGCTGGAACTGGCAGAACCGGCCGCGGTCGATGACGTTGACGAGCACGCCGGCCTTGCGCGCGGCGCTCCAGAACGCCTCGGCTTCCATGTCGTCCTCCGCCGCGCACAACGCCAAGGCTGCGTCCGCGAAGATGTCGTCGGCCCAGGCTCGCGCGTGATGGACGAACGTGCCGGGCGCTACACCGCGCTGCATCAGCTCGGCCATCTCGTCGCTCAACTCGGGCGCGTAGATCTCGACATGCGCGCCAGCGGCTGCAACGAGTTCGGCCTTCCACACGGCCGGCGGCGTGCAGCCGGCGAGCACGACGCGCTTGCCTGATAGATCGAGGAACACGGGCAACTTGGCCAGCGGGCCCATGCGTGCGGCGGCTACTTCAGCCGGCTTTCTGGAGGCGATTTGCATCGATGATCCTTCCAATCTCTATTCGGCACGAGCCGCAGTTCGTACCGGCTTTCAACGTCGCGCCGATCGCGTCGACGGTGACATCGCCCTTCGCGGCGGCGGCCGCGATCTCGTTGTGCCCGACGTCGAAGCAGGCGCAGACGTTCGCACCGCGATCGGGTGCATCGGCGCCACCGCGGCCGGCAAGCAACCGCAGGCGTTCGTTCGGTGTGGCGATCGTCGCATCGAGTTGATCGGCCGCCCAGGTGCGCGCGACCTCGACAGGTTCACGGCCGACGAACAGGAGGCCGAGCAGCTTGTCGCCAAGAAAGGCCGCTTAGCGATGCTGACCGGTTGCGGCATCGTGATAGGCGAGGAGATCGACATAGCTGGCGCCGGGCTGCTCCAAGCCGACGAGCAACTCGCGCGCCGCGCCGTTCCATTCCTCGACCGATTGCATTCCCGCGAACTCGATGCGCCAACCCGACCGCGCCGGCGCGAGCGCCCAATAGCCCCACGCGGCCGACGCCGGACGATGACGCATCACGGCAAAGGCATACCAAGCCGGCGCGTAGGGCTCGAGGCGGACGCGGGAGCTTTTCAGGGCGGGCTGGCCCGAAACCGGATCGACGTCGGCCTGCACAAGTGCGTCGACGCGTGCGGCGCTCGCGAGCTGGTCGGTCCAATGCATCGGGGCGAAGACCGTACCGGGCTGCTGCCGGTCGGTGACGTCGACGCGAAGCACCGCGCTGCCATGTGCGCTTTCGAGCCGCGCGAGCGATGCTCTGGCCAAACCCAAGAGCGCTGCATCTCGCGGGTGGATCTCTACGAACGGCTCGGCGATGTGCCCCATGAGGCGCGGTGTCTTCGCGGTTCGCGTCATCGTGTGCCACTGGTCGCGAATGCGTCCGGTGTTGAGCAGCAGGGGAAAATCCGGATCGGCTGCGGCGACATTGGCGCGCCAGGGCGTCGGCACGATCCGGGCCTTGCGATCCGGCGTGAAGTAACCGCCATCAGCAAAGAAGCGCGTTTCGCGGACAGGCTCTCCGCGAGGCTGCGGCCATTGCAGCGGCGCGAGATCCTCGTAGTGAGCGGCGCCGATATCGGCGAGCGCAGAGATGTCGAGATCGCGCGTGCCGGCATTTCCGGCGCCCGTCAGCGCGGCATACTCCGCGAAGATCTCGGCCGGCTTCGTCCAGGAAAATGCCGGCGCAAAGCCCATGCGTTTAGCCACTTCGGCGAGCTGCCACCAGTCCGCGCGCGTTTCTCCGGGCGAGGCCAAGAACGCGCGCTGACGCGAGATGCGGCGTTCGGAGTTCGTCACGGTGCCGTCCTTCTCGCCCCACGCGAGCGAGGGCAGCAATACTTGTGCGAGCGCGGTCGTGTCGGTGTGGCGCACCACGTCGGAGACCACGACGAACGGGCAGCGCGCGATGGCCTCGCGAACGCCATCCGCTTCGGGCATCGAGTCGACCGGGTTGGTCGCCATGATCCAGAGAGCCTTGATGCGGCCGTCGCCGACAGCGCGGAACATGTCGACGGCCTTGAGGCCCGGCTTCGTCGCGATGGACGGCGATTTCCAGAAGCCCTGCACGATGTCGCGATGCCGGGGATTGTCGATCTCCATATGGGCTGCGAGCATGTTGGCGAGGCCGCCGGTCTCGCGGCCGCCCATCGCGTTCGGCTGACCGGTAACCGAGAAAGGTCCCATGCCGGGCTTGCCGATGCGGCCTGTCGCCAAGTGGCAGTTGACGATGGCGTTGACCTTGTCGGCGCCGGCAGACGACTGGTTCACACCCTGGCTGTAGATCGTCACGACACGCCTGTTCGCAATGAACAGATCATAGAAGCGGAACAGATCGATCTGCGCGATGCCCGTTTCGTTGGCGATGTCGCGCGTGCAGATTTCGCGGGCCGTGCGGATCGCATCGGAATAGCCGTTGGTGTGGCGCGCGACATATTCACGATCGACGGCATTGGCGCCCACGATGTGAGTGAGCAGTCCATTGAACAGGGCGACGTCGGAGCCAGGACGAAGCGCCAGATGCATGTCCGCGATCTCGCACGTCGCGGTGCGGCGCGGATCGACGACGACGACCTTCGTGCCCTTCTTCTGACGTGCCGCCGCGAGCCGCTGGAACAGCACGGGATGGCACCACGCGAGGTTCGAGCCGACGAGCACGACGACCTCGGCCAACTCGATATCCTCGTAGTTTCCGGGAACGGTGTCGGAGCCGAACGCGCGCTTGTGGCCCGCGACCGACGAGGCCATGCAAAGCCGCGAGTTGGTATCGATGTTGGCAGTGCCGATGAAGCCCTTCATCAGCTTGTTGGCGACGTAGTAGTCCTCGGTCAGCAACTGACCGGAGACGTAGAAGGCGACACTATCCGGGCCGTGAGCGGCGATGGTTTGAGAGAAGCGCTTCGCGACAAGGTCCAGCGCAGCGTTCCAACTCGTCGGCTCGCCCATCACCAAGGGGTTCAGCACGCGGCCTTCGAGCGACAACGTCTCGCCGAGGGCTGCACCCTTCGTGCAGAGACGGCCGAAGTTCGCGGGATGCTCGGGATCGCCTGCGATGTCGACGCCGCCAAATGCATTGCGGGTAGCGAGCACGCCGCAACCGACGCCGCAGTAGGGACAAGTGGTGCGTACGGTCTTGCTCATCTGGGGCACCTCACGCGGCGGATCTATCCTGCTTCCGCCAGAGATCGAGGAGCAGGCGGCCGTTCTCGATCTTCAGCGGATACGTGGCGACGCGGCCTTCGTCGGCGCCTTGTGCGGTGCCGCTTTCAAGGCTGATGACCCAGTTGTGCAGCGGGTACGTCACCGACCTGGCGTGCACGATGCCCTGGCTCAACGGGCCGGCCTTGTGCGGGCAGGCGTCGTCGAT
>CAMDMH010000330.1 GCA_945901835.1 Devosia equisanguinis
GAAGCTGCGAAGTCTATCTCCTCGCGGGCTGCCGCACGGCCTGCCTCGATATCGGGGGCGCCATGGTCGTCGACGAGGCGGCGGGCGAGCGATTCCGTGATCGCGTCGACCTCCGCGTCCGTGGCCTCGGCGACCTCGACCAGTGTCGACCAGCCGAACGAGGCGAGGCCGAGGAAGCCCGATCTGAAAGCGGCGCGCGGCTTGCCTTCGAGGGCGGCTGGATCATCATCCCAGAACATGAATGCGCCGGGGGTTGCCCATTCGCCCGCTTCGGCGGCGATGGCGAACACGAACGTGTCGGAGCGGTCGAGTCGCACGGTGCGCAGGAGCTTCATGTTGGATCACATTTCATCTCAGATCATGTTTCATTTCAGATGAGGGGCTCCCCGGTCGACGGATCGAGCCAGCCGCAGGTGGCCAGCGCTTGCACGAGGAGCTGGCGCTCGGCCGCGCCAGATTTGCCGGTGCGATGGACGAGCAGGTCGCCATTGGCGTCGATGCCGCGGCGGGCACTGCGATCGGGGGACACGCGCGCGAGATAATCGGCGCCGACCGATTTGAAGCCGCTGTCGCGCCACGTATGGAAATGGACCATCAGATGGCGGGCGAAACTGCCGATAAGCAGGCGCGGATCCAGGATTTCGAAGCCTTCGGCCTCGAGGCTGGTGCGGTCGCGACTGGCGGGGCCGGCATGCATCATGAGGCGCATCGTCAAGCCCAGCACCAGCCATTGTGGGGGCTCTTCCTCGCGGGCGCCGGCGGGCCATGCGAGCCGGGTACCGCCGATGAGACCGCCGTCGAACATGATGGTGTCGGGCCAAGCGAAGGTGATCGGCTTTTCCGGAGGGCAATGAGCGGCCAGAGCATCGGCGGCGGCGTTCATGCCGGCGAAGATCGCGCGGCGGGCGGTCGCCAGCGGCTCCTCGGGCTCCAGAACAACGGCGACCTCGACGAGGTCGAAGCGGCGGGTCCAGACGAGGGTACCCGCGCCTTCGGTCTCGGCGACTTCGATGGCCTTGGCGTAGGCGTCGCCAAGCTCGCGCAGGCCGATGGCGCGGTAGCCCGGCGGCAGGTCCAGCGCGTTGTCGTTTGGCGAGGCGAGCAAGTTCTGGCCTTTTCCGGGCTATGGCATTGCGGGCTGGTAAGTAGCGGGGTGGATAGTCCGCCGATTGTTATATGGGTTCCCCTGCCCTAGATGAACACAACAAGCGGACGCAAGGTCTCTAGTTACACGACGAAAGGCAATCGCCGATGGATAAACCCGCGCAGCCGCCGGGGCAGGCGTCGACGCCGAAATCCCAGAACACGGTCATCGTGTGCTCGTGCGAGGACACGATGCCTCTCGACTTGGGGGCGTTGCAGAAGGCCTGCAAGGAGGATGCGGTCAAGGGCGCGCGCCATCTCTGCCGCGGGCAGATCGATGTGTTCCTTGGAATCGCGAAGTCCGGGCGGGTTACGGGCGCCTGTACCCAGGAGGAGCCGCTGTTCCGCGAGGTTGCCGCGGAGGAAGGGTTGGGGGCCTCGCTTGCGTTCGTGAACATCCGCGAGACGGCCGGTTGGTCGGGCGAGGCGAAGCAGGCGACGGCGAAGATCGCGGCGTTGCTAGCAACGGCGGATCATGCCCCGGAGCCGCAGAAGTTCGTGACGCTGGAGAGCGAAGGCGTAACGCTGATCCTGGGGCGCGACGAGGTTGCGATCGAGGCGGCGAAGGCGCTCGCCGATACGTTGGACATCACGGTCGTGCTGACCGGAGAGGTCGACATCGTGCCGCCGCGCACGACGCAGTTTCCCATCAGGCGAGGCATTGCCCGGCAAGTGAAGGGCCACCTTGGAGATTTCGAGGTCACGGTCGACGGGTATGCGGAGCCGGCCGCGTCATCGCGGTCGAAGCTCGAGTTCGGTGCGGCGCGGAGCGGGCTGTCTTCGCGGGCGGATCTGATCATCGATCTCACCGGACGGCCGGCGCTGTTGACGGCACACGATCTGCGCGAGGGGTATCTGCGGGCCGATCCCCAGGATGCCGCAGCCGTTGCGCGGCTCATCACTAAGGCGGCGTCGCTAGTCGGCACGTTCGACAAGCCGAAGTACGTGGATTTCAAGGCAGATCTCTGCGCGCATTCGCGCTCGCGGATCACGGGTTGCACGCGGTGTCTCGATCTGTGTCCGGCAGGTGCGATCACGCCGGCGCACGATCACGTCGCGATCGATCCTACAATTTGCGGGGGCTGCGGGCAGTGCAGCGCTGCGTGTCCTACGGGGGCCGTCAGCTACGATTTTCCGACGACAGAGCGGTTGATCGGAAAAATCCGCACGCTGTTGTCGGCTTATCGCGGGGCGGGCGGAGAGAAGCCGGTGCTTCTGCTGCACGACGGCGAGCACGGCACCGATATGATCGATGCTGCGGCGCGCTACGCAGCGGGGCTTCCGGCCAACGTGCTGCCGATTGCGGTCAACGAAGTGACGCAAGTCGGCATCGAGACGATCGCGGCGGCATTCGCCTACGGGGCGGCACACGTGAGGTTTCTTCTGCGTGGCAAGCCGCGTCACGATCCGGAAGGTCTCCGGCAGACGCTAGCGCTGGCCGAGCCGATTCTCGCATCGCTCGGGTATGGCGACGCTGCGGCTGCGGCGATCGAGACCGACGATCCCGACGCGATGCTGGAGGCGTTGGGCTCGCTGCCGCCGGGGAATGCAACATTGCGCCCGGCGAGTTTCATCGCGTCGGGAGGCAAGCGGGAGATCCTGCGGCTCGCGATACGCGAATTGCATCGGGTGGCGCCGACGCCGGTCGATGACGTCGCGTTGCCAGAGCGTGCGCCGTTCGGCCGAGTGAAGGTCGATACCGCCGGTTGCACGCTTTGCCTGTCGTGCGTGTCGGCGTGTCCGACCTCGGCTCTGACGGCGGGAGACGACCGGCCGCTGCTGCGCTTCGACGAGGGGCTGTGCGTGCAATGCGGGCTGTGTCGCGCGACGTGTCCGGAGAAGGTGATGGGGCTAGAGCCGAGGCTCAGTTTTGCGGCCTTTACCGGCGGGCCGGCGATGATCAAGGAAGAGGAGCCGTTCTGCTGCGTCTCGTGCGGCAAGGCGTTCGGCGTGAAGAGTACGATCGAGAAGATCGTGGCGAAGCTCGAAGGCAAGCACTGGATGTACACCGGAGCCAATGCCAAGCGGCTGGATCTCGTGCGGATGTGCGAGGATTGCCGGGTGAGCGAGGTCACCAATTCCGGGTTAGATCCGTATGCGGCGGCGATGCGGCCCCGGGCAAAGACGAGCGAGGACTATTTCGCCGAGCGGGAGCGGCAGCGACAGCTCAAATCGAAAGACGGGCAGGAGGGCGAGGGGGACTCGTCTTGACCGGTAAGTGGTTTCTTGCTTCCTGAGTATAACAGGGCGTGCGTTCCGGTGCGCTCGGAGCCGTGTCACAATTGCTTTGCCGGAGAGCGGCAGATCGAGCACGATAGTTCGGGGCAAGAATCAACGATGGCGCGTCCGTGGCCGGTAGGGGGCCAAGGAGCTATTCTCGGAGTGCTGCATGCCGGATGGGGCGCTGGGCAAGCTCGGGCGATGGGGACGAAGTGGCTGGCCGCGCGATACGCGCGGGCTGCCGAAACGGCCCGGGGCCATTCGCAGCCGATTGCCGTTCAGCGAGGCGCGCATGGCGCCAGCGAAGGTCTATGGCCGCATCGGCGATCTCGAGGTGCGGCTCGCGCGCACGAAAGCGGACGTAAAGCGTGCGCAACGGCTTCGTTACGACGTGTTCTATCGCGAGATGTCCGCGAAGCCCTCGATCAAAGCGCAGCTGCGTCGGCGCGACGAGGACCGGTACGATGCGATCTGCGATCATCTGCTGGTCGTAGATCTCGCGCCTGAAGCCGAGGACGCGACGCGCCCGTCTTGGCGTTCGAAGCGGCAGCCGCGCGTGATCGGTACGTACCGCGTGCTTCGCCAGGAGGTCGCCGATCGCACCAGCGGCTTCTACACGCAAGGCGAATACGACATCGCGCCGCTGATCGCGGCGCGCTCGCCGGGCTACCGGTTCATGGAGCTGGGGCGAAGCTGCGTGCTCAAGCCCTATCGCAACAAGCGAACTGTCGAGCTGCTGTGGCACGGGCTCTGGACGTATGTGCGCGAGCACAAGGTCGACGTGATGATCGGTTGCGCGAGTTTCGAGGGGATCGATCCGGAAGAGCACGCGATGGCGTTGTCGTTCCTGTATCACCATGCGCTGGCGCCGCCGGAATGGCGCGTGAAGGCGCATCCGAACATGCACACCGAGATGAACCTGATAGCGAAAGAGAACATCGACGCAAAGGCGGCGCTGAAGGCGTTGCCGCCGCTGATAAAAGGCTATTTGCGGCTGGGCGCGAAGGTCGGTGACGGCGCGGTGATCGACCGGCAGTTCGGGACGACCGACGTGCTGATCGTGCTGCCGGTCGAGAACATCGATCCGCGCTACTTCGAGCATTTCGGTGCGCCCGAGGAGCGGGAGAGCCGGGTGGCGGTGACGAAGTCTGCAGTGAAGAAGCCGGCGGCGAATTGAAGGCGTTGCGCGCGCTCTCGACCGTTCGTGCGAGAGCGTCAATCGCTAAGCGACGTTCGCTTGCAGCCACTCGCCGATGACGGCGGCGATGTCGGCGTTGTTCTGCTCGATCATCATCATATGGCCGTTGCCGTGGATGCCGCGATCGGCGAGCCGGATGAAGGTGTTCTTCACGCCGGCCTGGGTGAGCCACTGCGACGTGCAGTGATCGTAAGGAGCGTGGTAGGACGCTTCGCCCTGCAGTATGGCGACGGGGATTTCTGCAAGGTTGACGAGGCGGCGCGCGGGCTTGGCCTGTCGCCAGCAGCGCATCAGGCCCTTGCCTTGCGGTTCCTTTTCGCAGACGACGGCGAGGCGTTCGGCGGGAGCGAGGGGCGGATCGTAAGTCAGGGGGAGAT
>CAMDMH010000331.1 GCA_945901835.1 Devosia equisanguinis
CCGCGACGCGATCTATCAGCCGGATCGCCCCATTGGTCCGGGCGAGCAAGAGATGCGCTCCCGATGCGGCCTGCGCATTGTGCGAAGCGGCAACTCGTCATAGCCGACCTTTGCCGACACAATGCGCACTGTGAGCTGTGATGAACTCACGACCGAGTTGCAGCGCATCGACCGGATAGCGGCGGGCCGATCCGGTGAAGGCTATCGGAGCGGTAGCGGTGTTTGCTGATCAATTGCAAGCACTGATCGCTGCGCCGGCTCAGCAGGCGACCGAACCCGCGGAGCGACAGTTCATTGACAGGCTCCATTGCGACGCTCATGTCGATGGATTCTAGGTGGTGAGACCGCTTTCAAGAATGGCGATGACGATGCAGGCGCTGATGGTCTTGCCGGAACTAGACGGGCTCGAACTGGCTAAGGCGATCGAACCGCTTCCGGTGTGCGGTCTCATTGCCAAGATAGGCGGCAAGCCACATCGCCCGCTTGAGATAGAGGCCCACGTCGTGCTCGTCTGTGAAGCCGATCGCACCGTGCATTTGAATTGCCGACTTGGTCAACGCCAAAGCTTCGCCGGCAGTGTAAGCTTTCAGGGCAGATGCCATCTCCGACGAAGCAACGATGCCCTGGTCACAGATCTGGAACAGTAGCGTTCGGGTGCTGATCACTTGTACGAGGTTGTCGACGGCGCGGTGCTGTAGTGCCTGGAAGCTGCCAATCGGCTTGCCGAATTGCTTGCGGATCTTGAGGTACTCTACCGTCATATCGAGTGCGGCGCTCATGACGCCGACAAGCTCGGCGGCGGTGGCGATCAGCATCATGTCATAAAGCGCTTGCAGCAAAGGCGCGGCGAGCGCTGGAGCGGCTATCAAATGATCTGCCGGAACTGCGCGGAAGGTCAACGTCCCGTAGGTCCTCCCATCGACGGTCTCATGCTCTTCGACCGTGAGGCCGCTCGCGCTCCTCGAAACGTAGCAGAGAACCGGACCATCCTTGCTCCATGCTGCAACGATGAAGCCATCACAGGCCGACGCCAACGGCACTCCCGCCCGTGTGCCATCGAGTACGATGCGGCCGGAGGTGAACATTGCTGCAAGGCTCGCCCTGGTGTCATCGAGTTCCGAGCCATCGCCCTCGACCGCGAGCGACACGATCTTTTCACCGGCGACGACTTGCTCGAGCAAGCTAGACGATTCTGCCGAGCGTACTCCACCTGAAAGGGCGTACGCTGCAATCGCTGTCGGTGCGACTGGCTCGGGCGCGAGCGCTCTTCCCGTTTCCATCAGCAGCAACGCAAGCTCCGTCAAGCCGAGGCCGAGGCCGCCCTGCTCAGGGGGTACGAGGACGCCGAACCAACCCGCTGACGCCATCTTCTCGTGCACACTGCGCTCAAAACCGGCTGATGTTCGGCGCAAGTGGCGCATGCGCTTGACGCCGCCCTGCTCGGCGAGCAGCTTGCTGGCGCTGGTCTGAAGCTGTTCTTGCTCTGCAGAAAGCAGTAGGTCCATTGAGCGGTCCTTGAGGCAATTGTAGTATTGCTTGAAATGAGGTCGGGTCGGGCATCGAGCTAGCTTGGAAGACCCAAGACGCGTCTTGCCAGAACATTGCGCTGGATCTCACTCGATCCGCCGTAGATCGTGGCGCGACGCGATTGCAGAAAGATCCGGGTGACGTCGAGGTCGTCATCGCCGACGGATTGGCGCCTGACGTCGGCGCCGTGGGTGTCGGCTACGTCGACGAGAAGATCGGTGGCCGCTTGGAGATTGCTGGTAGCAATCAATTTCATGGTGGAGGAAGCGGGGCCAAGTGGCCGGCCGTTGGCAATCAGATCGGCCGCCTGCCAGAACAGCGCTTCCTGCGCGATGATCCTGATCCGTAGCGCGGCAAGCTTGTCGCGAAACACAGGATCGCCGTCGCGACCATTGGCACTGGCTAGCCGCGTTATGCGATGCACAACTTCTAGTGCGTGCTGCGGGCTCGACGTGAACAGCCTTTCGTTGGCCAGCAAATCGTTCGCCACCTTCCAGCCGCCGTTGAGCGGACCGATGAGATTTTCCTTCGGCACGATCACGTCGTCGAGGAAGACCTGCGAGAACTCGTCGTCGCCTGCGATGTTCAATATGGGCTTGGTTTTGACGCCCGTGGTTCGCAAATTGATCAGGAGGAAGCTGATACCGGCGTGCTTGGGCTTGGCTTCAGGGTCCGTGCGTACCAACGTGAACATCCAGTCGGCGTGATGGGCCCACGTCTGCCAGATCTTGGTGCCGTTGACGACGAAGTGGTCGTCTTTCAACTCGGCCTTGGTGGTCAAACTGGCGAGGTCGGAGCCCGAGCCGGGCTCCGAGTAGCCTTGTGCCCAGATGACGTCACCGCGGAGGATCGGCGGGAGGTGGCGCTGCTTCTGCTCGTGCGTGCCGTAGCGCATGAGTATGGGGCCGAGATGATTGACGCCCTGTAGCGGCAGATGCGGCGCCGACAACCGGCCGAGCTCCTGGGCGATGATGATCTGCTCGCTGAGCGTTGCCTCCATGCCGCCATGCTCTTTGGGCCAGTGGGGGGCAATCCAGCCGCGTTCGCTCAGCAATTTGTACCAGACCATCAGATCGGCCGGCGGCGGGCGGACGGTTCGACCTCGGAGTTCGCGGGGCAGGTTGGCTTCGAACCAACTACGCACCTGTTTTCGAAATGTCGCATCGCTGGCGGAATCTTTGCGAAACATTCTTCAGATTCTCCCTCGATGGGATTTGCACCGCCATCACAACCCGCGAGATGCCGGTGGCGGCGATCGACCCGTGAACGGCCAACGAAGGCGGATATCGACGCTACTTGTCGGGTTCAAACGCAAAGTATTCGAAGTCATCGTTGATCTTGTCCCAGCACAGGCGCACCCGCATGCCGATCCTGACGTCGGCGGTGCTGCAGTTGTGCAACAGGCTCATCAGGCGAACTCCTTCCTCGAGTTCGACGGTGGCGATCAGGTAGGGTTCCTTGCCTTCGAACCCGCGCGCCGGCACCAGCGTTTCGGTGAATGAATAGAGGACGCCCTTGCCTGTCGCCTCGATCCACTCGGTATCCTGTTTGCCCGAGTAGACGTTGACGGCGCGGGGATAGAACTGGCATTTGCCCGTTGCGGGATCGCGCTGGAGCAGGAGGCGGTGCTTGTTCACGCCGTCCCAGAACGGCTGAGATATGTTGGTCGGCGTGGGGGCAGGCCGCGGCCGTTTCGGTTTCTCGCTCACCAGCTCTTCTCCAGTATCAAGACCGCGCTCGTGCCCCAGTTTCGTACATATGGGATCACGCCGATACCCGTCACCATCGCGGTTTCCGGCTTTGGAACCTGACGTTCTCCAGCCTCGCCGAACATTTGCCGGAGGGCCTCCACCAGGTTGAGCTGGCCGCCGGCCAAGCCCGGCTGTCCGCACGAGATCTGGCCGCCGCCGGTGTTGATCGGCAGCTTGCCGGTCGGCGAAATGTCCGTCGACAGGAGATAACTCGAACCTTCGCCGCGACCGCAGAAGCCGATATGCTCGAGCTGCAGCATGACGGCGACTAGAAAATCGTCGTAGGGGTGGAACATGCGAATGTCTGCCGGCGACATGCCGGCCTTGGCAAGGGCGCGTGGACCAGCGAGCGTGAAGCCGCTTTCCGTGATGTCGGGTGTGGGGTTGCGAACGTTGAAGTTCGTGACCTCCTCATAAGCGATGGGATGCACGGCATGGCGGGCCTTCATCTTCCTGGCTCGCTCCGTCGACGTGATGAGGATGGCATTGCCACCGTCGGCAGGCATCACCGAATCCAGAAGACGCAACGGCGTCGAGACGATTCGCGAGGCGAGGTAGTCGTCTACCGTCATCGGCTTGCGTAGCGTGTCGACGGCGTTCTCGTTCAGCACGGCGCCATTGCGCTGAGCGACCGCGAGCTTGCCGAGCGCTTTGAAGTCGAGCTGGTACTGGTGCATGTAGCGATGCATCAATAGGCCAAAGGCGCCTGGTGGTCCCTGGATGCCGGTCGGATTGCGGAATTCGCTCCGGTAGGAGCGCTGATTGTCTGTGCGGATCGTCGAGGGCGTCGATGCGGCAATCGACAGTACCATCTCGCACTGGCCGGATTGAATGGCAGCAGCAGCGCGGGCGACGTTGGCCGCCATCGAGGCGCCGCCAAGATCTGAGCTCTGGGTCCACCGCGTGGTGAGGCCGAGGTGATCACCGAGGTAGTTGGACCAGAAATTATTGCCGGCCTCGCTGTCGGGGATGAGGGTCGCCATTCCGTCGATCTCGTCGATGCCGACACCTGTGCTGGCGAGCACCTTGGCCATGGCTTCAGAGGCGAAGTCGTACGTGGATCGATTGGAGCGGCGGACGATTCTGGTCTCAGCGTAGCCGATGATGGCAACGTCTCTGGTGCTCAGCGGATTTTTCAATGCGTTCCTCCTGCCGTCATTGCGGATTTAGCAGGCACCGACCAAAGCCGGGCCAGTGGCTTAATCAGAGGCCGTGGCCCAGATTGCTCGCTGGACCGTCTTGTCGTCCAGTGCAGTCACAGTTCTCACGTACTCCTGCAGTTTTGCGCCGCTCCAGGGGCTGATCTCGATGTCTCGCGACTTGAGGTCGGCAAGAAAAGCAGGATCGGCAACGAGGCTGTCGAACCCGCGCCTCAGTATCGCCGCACGATCGGCCGGCAACCCGGGAGGCGCGGTAAAATTCCTGCCGATGACGGCCTCGCTGGTCAGCAAGTTGAAGATCGCGCGCTGCTCGTCGTTCTCGGCGAGTTCGATCATGGTCGGGACGTCCGGGATCGCGGGATGGCGTTCGCTCGCCGACAAGAAGAGAATATTGACGAGGTTTTCCTTCAACCAATGCTGCTTGGAATAGAGCAATGCGGTCAAACCAAACGTGGTGGTGCCAGCCGCCTCGCCCTTCTCCATCG
>CAMDMH010000332.1 GCA_945901835.1 Devosia equisanguinis
CGCCCTCGACGAACTTCACAAACTCGGACGCCGGTTGCGCCCGGACTGCCCCGGAGCCCCAAAGGCCCAGCCCCATCATCGTCACGGCCATTGCGACCGCTTTCGCCCGTATCCGCATGCGCTCCGCCCTTCCGGTCTCGACGACCGAATCCCGACGCCTCACCGATCGGTATCAGTGAGGCCGTTTTGCGGCAGTTGCAATCGGCGAGAGGCGGCGGCGAGCCCGCGCGGTCTCAGGCCCCCACGGCCATCGCCGGGGCGTTGCGCTTCGAACGCGAGAGCCGGTCTTCCCACTCGAGCGCATGACGCACGATCCGCTCGAGATCGTCGTGCTGGGGCTGCCAGCCGAGCTGCGTGCGGATCTTGGTGCTGTCGGCGACGATTTCAGGCGGATCGCCGGGGCGGCGCGGCGAGGTCCGCACGTCGAAATTCACGCCCGAAGCGCGCCGCACGGCCTCGATCACTTCGAACACCGTGAAGCCGTGGCTGTATCCACAGTTGAACACGTCGGACTTGGCCCCGGACCGCAGATGCGTCAGCGCCGACATGTGCGCCCGCGCCAGATCCTTGACGTGGATGTAGTCGCGAATGCAGGTGCCGTCACGCGTCGGATAGTCGGTGCCGAAGACGTCCATCGTCGGCCGCTTGCCGAGCGCCGTCTCGCAGGCCACCTTGATCAGATGCGTCGCGCCCTTCGTCGACTGGCCCGTGCGGCCGCGCGGATCGGCGCCGGCCACATTGAAATAGCGCAGCGCCACATGGCGGAAGTCATGGGCGAAGGAGGTGTCGCGCAGCATGATCTCCGTCATCAGCTTCGACGAGCCATAGGGCGACATAGGCTCGAGATGCGTCGTCTCCTTGACCGGCATCTCGCGCGGCGCGCCATAGACCGCCGCCGTCGACGAGAAGATGAAGTTCTTCACGCCGCTCGCGACCGCAGCAGCGATCAGCGACCGCGATTTCACGGTATTGTTGAAGTAATAGCCGAGCGGGTCTGCGACCGATTCCGGCACCACGATCGAACCGGCGAAGTGGATGATCGCTTCGACGTTGTGCTTGCGCACCAAGTCCTTCACGAGTTCTTCGTCGCCGATGTCACCGACAACCAGCCGCGCTTCGCCGGGAATGGCCCAGTGGAAACCCGTCGTCAGGTTGTCGAGCACGACGACGCTCTCGCCGGCATCGACCAGTTCATACACCATGTGGCTGCCTATGTATCCGCAGCCGCCGGTGACCAGAATGCTCATGAATTCAGACCCTTCATCGACATCCAAGATGCCCCTTCGGGAGCTAGCGCCGAAGACGCGAGGCACCCTGACTATTTCAGCGCCACGTGATTGGCGGAGCATGTGCATCTGCACAATGAGCCTGTCGTCGTTCATGAAACGTGAATGTCGGCTCGGTTAATCTGACGCTATACCAACTTCCCCCAGTGCCCAATACAAAGTGCCCAATACAACACGGGTTGGCTGATGTGCTTTCCGGATGGGATAGCAATACGGCCACTCGACCCGAACCTCGATCCCTAGCCCACTTCCGGAGACTACAGACCCATGTCCACGTCCAAGCGCCGGATCCGCAAGGCAGTGTTCCCCGTCGCCGGCCTCGGCACCCGCTTCCTGCCGGCCACCAAGGCGATGCCCAAGGAAATGCTGACGGTCGTTGACCGCCCCGTCATCCAGCACGTCGTCGACGAGGCCCGTGCCGCCGGCATCGAACACTTCATTTTCATCACCGGCCGCAACAAGGGCGTGATCGAGGACCACTTCGACAGCATGTTCGAGCTGGAGCAGACCTTGCAGCAGCGCGGCAAAATGAGCGAGCTGGAGCTGCTTGCCCGTGATCTGCCCGGCGCGGGCCAGACGAGCTTTACCCGCCAGCAAGCCCCGCTGGGCCTCGGCCACGCCGTCTGGTGCGCCCGCGAAATCGTCGGTGACGAGCCGTTCGCCCTGCTGCTGCCGGACATGCTGCACGCCGCCGCCAAGCCCTGTCTGGCCGACATGATCGAGGCCTACGAGGCCCACGGCGGCAATCATATTGCTGTTGCTCCGGTTCCCGAGGATCAGACGCACCAGTACGGCATCGTCGGCGTCGAGGACGTGAAGGCGAAGGTGTCGCGCATCACGAAGATGGTCGAGAAGCCGCCGCGCGGCACAGCGCCGTCGAACCTTCACATCACCGGCCGCTATATCCTGCAGCCCGAAATCTTCGATCTGCTGGGCAAGCAGACCAAGGGCGCCGGCGGCGAGATCCAGCTGACCGACTCGATGATTACCCTCGCTGAAGCTGCGAACCAGCCCTTCCACGCCGTCCGGTTCGACGGGCAGATCTACGACTGCGGCTCCAAGATCGGCTTCCTCACGGCGAACCTCGCCTATGCGCTGGCCCGTGAGGATCTCGCCCCCGCTCTACGGGCCGAGTTGCGCAAGCTGGTCTGATCCTGGCCAGGCTGTTGGCAATCATGGCGTTCCCGCTTAATACGCTGGTCCCATGACCCAACCATCAGCCTTCCCGCCCGTACCCATCGTCACCTCGATCGAGCCGTTTCTCGGCGGCGTCGAAGCGTGGATCTGCGACATATGGGGCGTCGTCCACAACGGCTTGGCGGCGTTCCCGTCGGCCGTCGACGCCTGCGTGCGCTTCCGCCGGCACGGTGGTACGGTCATCCTGCTGACGAACGCGCCGCGCCCCGCCCCCGCGATCGAGGAGCAGCTGGCAAAACTGAAAGTCCCCCGCGAGGCTTGGGACGCCATTCTGACCTCGGGCGACCTGACGCTGAGCCTCATCGCCCAGCACCGCGATGCCCCCTTGACCCATCTCGGCCCCGACCGCGATCGTGGCCTCTTCGACGGCCAGCACCTGACCATGGTCGGCCTGGAAGAGGCCCGCGCCATCGTCTGCTCCGGCCTGTTCGACGACGAGCGCGAGACGGCCGAGGACTATCGCGAGCGGCTGACAGGCCCGGCAAGCCGAGGCGTGCCCCTGATCTGCGCCAACCCCGACGTTACCGTCGCCCGCGGCGACCGCGTGATCCCCTGTGCCGGCGCGCTTGCCGCCCTTTACGAGAGCATCGGCGGCCCCGTGATCTATGCCGGCAAACCCTATCTGCCGGTCTACGATCGCGCCTTCGAGATGATCGCGGCGGCTCGCGGAAAGCCCGTATCCAAGGCCGCCACCCTCGGCATCGGCGACGGCATCAACACCGATATCCGCGGCGCACTCGCCGCCGGGATCAGACCCGTCCTGGTCGCGAGCCCGGTGCACCTGCCCGAGCTGACCGAGGCGACCCTCGCCCATGCCGTGGTCCCCCTCCCCGGCCGGCCCATCGCCGCGATGGCAGCCCTCGCCTGGTAGCCCGCCAGCCTGCCTCTAGCCCGTCGCCAGCCCCGCGCTCCGCTCCCTTTCTGCGCGACTATCTGTGCGGCGCCTCCCATCGCATGGTATATTACCCCATGACCGGATCGTCGCCGGACGGTCCAAGGGGGCAGAGACTTGGCAAACGAGGCAGTCGTGCAACCACAGCGCGAGGATTTCGAATACGACCTCGATCGGGCGCTGACGACCGTCGTCGGCATCAAGGCGATCGTGCCGCCTGATGCCTTCACGGCGGAAACCCTGGGAACCGAGCGCACGGGCAGCGGCGTCCTGATCGGCGCACGCGGTCTCGTGCTGACGATCGGCTACCTCATCACGGAGGCCGAGAAGGTCTGGATCACACTGAGCGGCGGCCGCGCTGTCGAGGGACACGTGCTCGGCTACGACCAGGAAACCGGCTTCGGCCTCGTCCAGGCTCTGGCCCGCATCGAGACACCTTTCCTCGCGCTCGGCAGTTCCTCCGTCGTTCGTGTCGGCGCCCCCGTCGTGGTCGCAGCGGCGGGTGGCCGGCAGCGCGCGATCGTCGCCAAGATCCGCGATAAGCGGGAATTCTCCGGCTACTGGGAATACGTCCTCGACGAAGCGATCTTCACGTCGCCCGCGCACCCGACGTGGAGCGGCACCGCCGTCATCGACGCGAAGGGTGACCTCATCGGCATCGGCTCGCTCCAGCTCCAGCAGCAGGGCAAGCCCGGCAGCAGCACCAACATTTCCGCCAGCGCGCCGCGCTCACCGCAGGACGTCGACGTCAACATGGCCGTGCCGATCGACCTGCTGAAACCGATCCTCGATGACCTGCAGACCGTCGGCAAACGGCAGGGCCCCGCACGCCCCTGGCTTGGCGTGTTCGCCACGGAAGTCGGCGAGCGCATCGTCATCGCCGGCATCTCCGGACGCGGCCCCGCGCGCAAATCGGACATCCGCCCCGGCGACATCGTGCTCAGCGTCGGCGACGCGGAAGTGAACTCGCTCGCCTCGTTCTTCAAGGCGATCTGGGCGCAGGGCGAAGCCGGCGTCGAGATCCCGATGATGCTCAACCGCAATGGTCGCACGCTCAACATGCGCGTGAAATCCGCCGACCGCGCCCGCCTCCTCAAAGGCCCGATCGTCCATTGATCGCGCAGGTGTTCTATCAACCTGTAGCCGTCGCCCCGAAAATGGGTCAGCCTTGCGGAGGGAGCGGACGCGGGCGAGGCTGAGCGACAACCCGATTGCCCGCCCCTGCGTATGTCCGCTGCGCTACCCGAAGCCGCCCAAGCGCGACTTCGTGCTTCGGGCCATCAAAAGGGTGCATCGAGCGCTGCGCGAGTCCCCTCTCCCCGTCATTCACGGGGAGAGGGTTAGGGTGAGCGGCGGCCGCTGCGCAGACATCTCACCTAAACCGACGTGATTGACCCAGACTGTGTGAAAACCCCATTCGTGCTATGAATCTCCTGCTGAATCGGCGGGGGATTCCATGACGGGCTTCGTAGCGGGAGCGGATCGCGGGCAGGCGGCATTGTTGCCGGAATGCCTCGATGACTGGGTCGACGAAAGCAAT
>CAMDMH010000333.1 GCA_945901835.1 Devosia equisanguinis
CCTGCCTATTGGCGTCGAGCAATTTGCCGTCGATGGATTTCAGGCGGACGATCCCTTTCATCTTGTGGTCCTGCTGCGCGGTCGCCGCGCGCACCTCGAACTCACCGCCCTGTTTGTCGAAACCCGTGTACCGCGGGTTGTGGGCAACCAACGCCTCCTGCGAAATCGATATACCGGCAACCTCGACCTTTTTTTTCCCCCAGCTGAACGAGATCGCGCGCTGCATGTGAAGCGCGTAGCCGGCGATCATCACCACGCCCGACACCGGCAGCAGCAACCGCAGCGCCCGAACCAGCATCGTATGCCGACGCGCCTTGGCGAAAGCCGACGCACGGTCCGTGCCGAAATCCAACGCAGCCCGGTTACGCGGGCGGCCCGCATTTGGCAGCTGGTTCGGCTGGGGTATAGCGTCCTGTGGCATGAGTTAGGCTGCAGCCTGATCTGACGCTCGGGCCCGAGTGAGGGAAAATGGCAAGCTGTCCAAGGCAACGTAGTCGGAATCAGCGCGGACGGGGCCGCATATCAGCTCAAAGTGGATGAATTTGAGGCCGCCGGACAGGCCACACGTTGCAGCGGGGCCAGCTGCCACGCGTCAATGCGCGAAAATGTCCTGATCCTCGAACCCCATAAGATCCAGCGCCGCACGAGTCGACAGAAACCTGAATGCAGCCTCCGCCATGTCCGTGCGTCCTTCGCGCTCCAGCATCATGTCCAAACGCGCTTTCAGACCATGCAGGTGGAAAACGTCGCTCGCAGCATAGGCGAGCTGCTGGTCAGACAACTTTTGCGCGCCCCAATCCGAGCTTTGCTGCTGCTTCGATATCTCGACTTGCAACAGTTCCGCGACGAGATCCTTGAGCCCGTGACGATCCGTATAGGTCCGCGACAGCTTGGACGCGATCTTGGTGCAATAGATCGGAGCCGTATTCACACCAAGATATTGTCGCAGCACGGCAATATCGAAGCGGGCGAAATGGAAGATCTTGGTCACGCCGGCGTCGGCCAGCAGCGCCTTGAGCCGCGGCGCGTCGTAGGGCGGCGCCACCTGCACCAGATGCGCAACGCCGTCCCCCGACGAGAGCTGAACGAGGCACAGCCGGTCGCGATGCGGCTTCAAACCAAGCGTTTCCGTATCGATCGCGACAGACCCGGAGAACGTCACCCCTGCCGGCAAGTCGCCCTTGTGCAGCTTGAAAGACGTGGCAACCATGACAGACCCTTTCGCATCGGGAACCGAATCGGGAATCGAGATCCAAGTACTTGAATAGCCCGAGCGTTCCCCCAGAGGCACACCCCGTGTTTATCGGGAAGCCGCCCGTGCGGCAAGCGAGGCTGGCGCACCGGACAGGCCCTCTCCGGTGCGAATCTCATCCTTCATTCTTCATCCGATGCGCAGGCTTCCAGCCCCTCGCGGTCGAGAATCGTAATGAGAGATCCCTCGGCCTGGATCAGCCCCAGATCCCGCAACTCACCGAGCTGCCGATTCATGTTCTCGCGCGATAGCCCGGCATAGCTCCCGAGATCCCGTTGCGACAGCTTTAGATCGATCAGCGTTCCCTCGTTGGTCACGCGACCATGCTGATCCGCCAACCGCAGCAACGCGTTCGCCGCTCGCGCTGCCATCTGTAGCCCCGAATGCTCCACCGCCGACGACATCGCGCGAACCTTTCCCGCCAACGCCTCGATGATCCCGAGCATGGCCTTCGGGTGCTGTTCGATGACCGGCAATAGGTCGCGCCGCCAGATCACCAGCGCTTCCGTCGCTTCGAGCGCGGTCGCATCGGCAGAGCGCGGCTTGCCGTCGAGCGCTGCCAGTTCGCCGTTGAGATCGCCCGGCCCGAGGAAGTTCAGCGTCACGTCGCGAGCATCCGCCGTGACGATGCCGATCTTCACCCGCCCCGACAGGATGATCATCAGGCTGTCGCCGGCATCACCGCGCTGATAGATGGCCGCGCCCTTCGCGAACCGCACGGGACGGCCCCGCCGGACCAATTCGTCGAGGGCTGCCTCCGGCAACGCCGCCAGCACGCTCTTGCTCCGCAACACGTCGCGGATCTGCTCCGCCATCATCGGCATGTCCCGGCTTACTCCTCAAGGAAACAGCCAGTCCCGCTTCCACGGCGTCGCCGGATCGGGCCTGCGGAATACCACGCGATCGTGTAGCCGGAACGGCCGGTCGTGCCAGAACTCGACCTCCAGCGGCGTCACGCGAAAGCCCGACCAGTGCTCCGGCCGCGGGATCTCGCCGATCGCGTGCTTCACACCGTACCACGCCGCAGCCTTCTCGAGATCGTAACGCCCGCTCATCGCCTCCGACTGGTGTGAAGCCCAAGCGCCGATCCGCGATCCTCGCGCACGCGAGCTGAAATAGGCATCCGCCTCTTCCCGGCTCGCCTCGGTGACGAGACCACGAACGCGCACCTGACGACGCAGGCTCTTCCAGTGAAACAGCAGCGCCGCCTTGTGTCCGCCCAGCAGTTCACGCCCCTTGGCGCTCTTGAAGTTGGTGTAGAACACGAACCCGCGGTCGGCCCGCTCCGCACCGTCGAGCGCCTTAAGCAGCACCATCCGCACGTTGGGCAAGCCGTCAGCGTCGGCGCTCGCGACCGCCATCGCTTCGGGATCGTTGATCTCGCTGCGCTTGGCGTCGCCGAACCACCGCTCGAACAGCGCGAACGGCTCGCTCTCGTCCATGAAATCGGCCGCCTGAGGACCAGTGTAGTAGTCCTTGCGCGCAGGAGGCGGCGCGGGGCCGTTCGGATCTGCCATGTGTCGACGCTTCCTTGGCCGGTGATGTTGCGGTCTACGAATGACACGCCCGTTGAGATCAAATTAACCGATTTACCCGACAATGCGGAGGGTCCAGGTGTTGCCGGCCCGACCGGCGTGTCTCCAGTCGAGTGTGTGTGCCATGTACGTGTCCGACCGATCCATCGGTTCGCTCGCCATATCGACGACGGCGGCGACCTTCCTGTTCTTTTCCACGCTTCTGGCGACGGACACCACCCGCGCGGAGCCCGCTCCCCAAACCTCCCGACCGGAAGTCTTCGGCAGTCTGCCGCACACCCAGCCGACCGCGCGAAACCTTCCAGCCTTCCCGCCCCGCATCGAGGCCGGCGACGACACAGCAGCCCTCGACGCGATCGAGATCGCCCTGACGCAAGCCAGCGACGGCGCCACCTACGTCTGGCAACGTGGCAACGGCCGGCTGACCGGCTCGGTCCGCCCGACCATGACATTCCGCGATGCCGACCGCCGCATCTGCCGCCACATCGAGATGCAGGTTCAGCTCGGCGCCCACGCCCGCCGCACCGAAGGCATCGCCTGCCGCGCCGCAGACGGCGTGTGGGTGCTGGAAGGCTGAAGGCTCAAACGTCCACCCGCATGAACGTGGCTTGCATCACGCCGCACAGCGAAACCTTACCTGCACACAGCACTTCGATATCGATCTGGCAGACGCTGACCGACCGGCAGGAGCGCACCACACGGCCGGTTGCCCGCAACACCTCACCCACTGCCGGCTTCAAGAAGTTTATCTTGTACTCGATGCTCACGACCTCGCTGCCGGCCGCCAGCAACGTCAACGCGGAATAACCGCCAGCACTGTCGCCGATCGCACCGAGCACCGCGCCGTGGAAGAACCCCTGTTGCTGCGACACTCCCGGCGCGAACGGCACCTCGATGACGACACTGCCGGGCACGACCGAAGCCAGGCGCGCCCCCAGCGTCTGCATAAGCCCCTGCCGCGTGAAGCTCTCCCGCACCACTTGCTCGAACTGGGGATTGGCAGGCGTCATGCTGACTTCCGCTTCTCGCTTCTCGCTTCTGAATTCTGAATTCTGACTTCTGACTTCTGAATTCTGAATTCTGAATTCAAGCACGCCGCATCAGGAACGCCAGCACGCCTTCCTTGTGAACGCGGTCGCCGACCGACTTCATGTGGTCGCGATCGGGAATCTCGAGCGCCTCTGCGCCCGGAATGAGCGCCGCGAGATCCTTCGCTGATCCGCCGACCACGTCGAGCGTGCCGACAGCTACGAGCACGGGCATGCGCAGCGTGCCCAGCGCCTCAGCCGTGATCGGATCGCGTGACGAGCGGATGCACGCCGCCAGGGCCTTCAGGTCGCTCTTCGTCTGTTCCGCGAACGCGCGGAACGTACGTGCGGTAGGGTTGGTCACGTCGTCGATGCTGTTCGCCTCGAGAGCATTGGCGATCGGACCGGTTCCGGCCATGCCGCGCACCATGTTGATGCCGAGCCCTCCGAATACGACACTTCGCACCCGCTCGGGATGGCCAACGGCAAGGAAGGCCGAAATCCGCGCTCCCATCGAGAAACCGATCACGTCGGCGCGTTGCAGCCCCAAATGATCGAGCAGCCGCCGCCCATCCTCCGCCATGACAGGCGCACCATAGAGTGCGGGATCATGGGGCTTCGCGCTCCGGCCGTGTCCCCGATTGTCGATCGAGACGACGCGATACCCCGCGCGCGTCAGTTCCCGCACCCAACCCGTATCGACCCAATTGGCCTGCGTGTTCGACGCGAACCCGTGGATCAGCAGCACCGGTTCTCCGCTGCCCTCGTCGAGATAAGCGATCTCGACGCCATCTGAGTTGAAGGTCTTCATTCTGGAACACCCTTGCTTGTTCCCCTCCCCCCTTGCGGGGGAGGTGGCGCGTAGCGCCGCAGGGGGGGAAATTTGCAAGCCTGTCCTTCCCCCCACCGCCCTACGGGGCACCTCCCTCACAAGGGGGGAGGAAATCCATAACGCTCAGCGCCCAACCACTGCATTGTAGTACTGCAGATCCGCATACCGCGACGCATCCGTCAGCTTCTTCGACCCGCCACCGAACCGCGAGCGCAGATCGAGCACCACGTCGATACCCGCGGGCAGCATCGCCGCCTCAGGCG
>CAMDMH010000334.1 GCA_945901835.1 Devosia equisanguinis
GCGTTCAGTTTCTTCTCGATCAGCACGCCGACGCCGCGGATGCGCTTGAGATCGTCGCCCGGACGGCCAGGTCCTGCGCCAGGAGCTGCATCGGGTCCGCGATAGGCCTCCGAGCGCACCGAGCGCAGCGTCGAGAGGTCTTCCCGGCCCGCGCGCTCGGTCACACCCGATGACGCGATCACAGGAGCCGAAGCAGAAACATGGCCCTGGATCGCATCTGCGAGCCGGGCCGGACGCGCTGCCTCGCTGGTGCGCCGGGCATAGGCGCGGGCGTAAGCGGTCTCGCCGCCCTTGGCGAGGATCTGCGCCTGCTCGATCCAGTTTTCGCGTGCGATCCGCCCCTCGAAACCGAGCAGGCGGTCGAACCGCGAGACGTCGCTCGGCGTCCAGTAGGCGAGCTGAGAATAGCGGGTCACGCCCTGTACGTTGAGCAGACGTTCCACCTCGGTGTTGATGCCGGCGATGCGCTGCAGATCGTCTCGTGCCATGCCGATCGGGCGATCGGACGGAAGCGGTGCCGCGGCAGCGGGGACCGCGGGTTTTGCTGGTGCTGCCGAAACAGCGGCCGGCGGCTGTACCGCCAAAGGTGCAGGTGACGCCGCCATCTTCGCTGCAGCAGCGGCGGCAGAAGCAACGGCGGCAGCGGCAGCTGTAGCCGCGGCTGCTGGAGCGGAGGCAACGACGGCTTGCGCAGCCTGCACGGCAGATGCGGCCTGCGCGGCGGCGCTGGAAGCAACCTGCGCGGCGGCGCTGGCAGCCGCGCCAGGTGCCGCAATTGGTGCCGCGACGATTGTAGGAGCGGGCGACGCATCCGCCGGGCGCATCGCCGCGGGAACACGAACCGTGATCCGCTCGCCTTCGTCAGGGGTCGGACGCGAGGTCGGCAACTCACCCTTGAGCTTACGCCGCGAATAATAGGTCTCCCCGCCCTTGGCGAGGATCTGCGCTTGCTCGATCCAGTTTTCCTGTTCGATCCGACCCGGGATCTTGAGCGCGCCGGCAACTCGCGCGACATCCTCCGGCTTCCAACCGGCGATATCGGCGAACGAGTTCACGCCTAGACCGCCGAGAGCCTTCTGCATCGCATCGTCGATGGCGCGAATGCGCGTCAGGTCTTGCGGTGAAGCCGACGTCGCGGCAGCGACAGGCGAAGCTTTTGCTGCAGCGACAGCAGCGGCCACGGGAGTGACGACAGGGGCCGGCGTAGGTGCCGTTGCAATCGGTGCCGCTGCGGGAGCCACTGGCTCGGGACGAACGACGGGCGCCTGCGCCACCGGAGCGGTCGGAGCGCTGACTGTGGCGGGACCCGAGGTTCCCATGGCTGCCGGAAGTATTCCGGTAGGCTGTTGCTGGGCGCGGGCGGCCGCGGCAACTGCGGTCATCGCGGCGGTGACTGCCGCATTCACGGCTGGCGCAGCAGGAGCGGCAACGGCGGGAGCCGCAGCAGCTGGAACAGGAGCCGCCGGAACAGGTGCAACCGGAACAGGTGCAACCGGAACAGGTGCAACCGGAGTTGGTGCAACCGGAGTTGGTGCAACCGGCACTGGAGCTGCTGCCACCGGTCTCGGCGTGGGGGCCACCGGCGCGGCGGAGGGGGCAGCCGGAGCTGGTGCGGTACCGCCCGTCAACGCCCGCTCGAACCGGGTCGGCTGGGCGGCCGGCATCGGCGCCGCGGCGGGAGCGCTCCCCGGCATCGGAGCCGGTACGGCAACCGTCACGCGCTCAGGCGCATCGGATCGGAGTGTGTGTGGGTAGAATGTCCGCCGCACCATGCAGCCGAGCATGGCGCCAGCGAAATAAGCCGCAAGCAGCAAGAGCGCTAATTGGACCGTGAACCAGAACATCTATCTGTCCTTACCTCATACGCGAGACGATCGGAAAAACCGGGCGGATGATCGGCCCTTATTCCCCGTTGCTCTCGTTGCCACTGCAGAGAAACCAGCCGACTGCGGCTCCCATCACGAAGGCGAACAGCACGTACCAGATGAACTTCGCGAGCATGTAGTCCATGGCGCATTCCCGGTGGCAGTGTTGAAGTGGCAGTATTGAATAAGGCGGCGGCTCCCGCGGCGGGAGCGCCTACTTTGCCTTGACGCTGAACTCGATGCGCCGGTTCCGGGCCATGTTGGCCGCCGAATCGTTGGGCACCTTGGGCTGCGTCTCGCGGTAGCCTGCGGCCGCCAGCGTCGACGATGCCACGCCGGCGCGGACGAGATAGTCCAGCACGCTCTGTGCGCGGCGCTCGGAAAGCCGCTTGTTGCGGTCCGGCTCGCCTTCGTTGTCCGTATGGCCTGCTACCTCGATGGTATATCCCGGACAACCCTTCACGATCTGCGCCAGCGCATCGAGTGCGCGATGGCTCCGCCGGTCGAGTTCGGCACTCGCCCGCTGGAACGTGATGATGCCGGCTTCGGCGGCTTCGCTGAGGTCACGCTGGCAGCGCTGCGCTTCGGCGACGCGTGCCCGCTGCTGAGCTTCCGTCTCCGCCTTGGCACGCGCGATCCTCTCCTGCTCTTCCCGGACCTTGCGAGCCTGCTCGTCGGCGGCGCGGCGCGCTTCGGCATCGCGTCGGGCAGCCTCGTCGGCGGCCCGCTTGGCATCGGTTGAGCGTCTAGCTTCTTCTTCGGCAGCGCGCTTGGCATCGGCTGCCCGCTTCGCTTCCTCGTCGGCTTTGCGACGCGCCGCTTCGTCGGCGAGCCGAGCTTGTGTCTGAGCTTCGGTTTCGGCCCGCTGCAGATCTGCCCTGCGGCGCGCTTCGGCCTCTTCGGCAGCCCGGCGGGCTTCCTCGGCGGCCTTCTTCGCCTCCTCGGCAGCCCGGCGGGCTGCCTCGCGCTTGGCTTCCTCGGCGGCCTTCTTCGCCTCCTCGGCAGCCTTGACGACTGGATCCTGGCGAACCTGCTCGTTCAGCCTGAAGCCCGGCGGCGTATCCTTCTTGAGCGCCGCACGGATGGCTTCAGCGGCCGGCTCGGTCTCGGTGAGACCGCTGACGCTGAGCTGGTTGTCCGTCATCTCGACGTTGCCCTGCTTGAGCTGGCCGAGCCGGGCGAGCGCCATCACGGCGACGTTCTGCCAGCCGTTGGGCGCGCCCGATGCGATCGTCATCCTGTCGGTGACGGCGGCGCCACCCGCCGCGGCCGCAGCCTTGATCTGATCGCGCACGGGAACGCTGGGTGCGTGTCCCGTCAGCTCGATCTGTCGGCCGCGCAGTGACGCCGCCCACGTGAACGGCTTCACGACCGGCGGGATCACGCGATCGCTCTTGAGCGAGATGCCCTGCGGCATCGAGCGGGCGAGTTCGCCGCGCATCGTCTCGTAGCCCTTAGAGCTGTCGGCTTCGCCTTCGAGCACGAGGCCCGCGACCTCGAGGCTGGCCTTGCCGCCGGGCTTGAGCGCTGCGAGTTGCCGCAGCGCGAACGCCGTGCCTGCCAGCCACAGCTTCTGCTCCGGCGCACCGCGCGCCAGATCCATCTTGTCCTCGACCTTGTGCTTGGGGAACGAGGTGCGCACCGATGCGAGGATGGCTTTTCGAGCGGCTTCATTCGGGACGAATCCCGTCAGTGTCAGCACGCCGTCTCGCGTCGTGGCGTTCCAGACGTAGCTCTTGACGAACTGCAGGACCTCGATGCGATCCTCGAGGCTGCGTACGCCCCATACCTTCGCGACTTCGCTCGCCGGCCGCCGCTGATCGCTCTCTTCTTCCGCGCGGCCCGAGATCACGCCGTCGCGTCCCGTGAACGATACGCTTGCCCAGCCGAGGTTGTTACGGGCGAGGTGCTCGTTGGCGCGCTGCGCGAGCTCGTTCTCGACGTGCCGTTGCATGTCGAGTGTCGCCACCCACAGCACGGCCATCAACGGCAACAGACCCCACATCCAGCGCAACGGATTGCACTTCTGCATGTCCCACCCTCACTCCGGACACCACCGCGAAATACCCATCGTGACGGGCAATACGCGGCTCGACGCCACTTGAATCTCACCGTGCATGCACGGTGACCTCGTCCCAACTCTTCGTGCCCCAGGAAACCCGGCCAGCATCGCCCTGCACATCAGCGCAGCGAACAGCCGTGTCGGATCTCTGGCAGATCGAGCCCCATCGGAGAGGTTATAGACACGTGGTCGCAGCAAGGGAAGATGGACGAGCGTCCTAGCTCTTGTCCGCGTGAGCGATTATCCGAAAGTACGAGGCCGATCGCACACTCACCTGCGTGCACGGCGACAGCGCGAGTGGAAATGCCGGCCGGCACGCAGAGAACATCGCGATCTCATTGCGCTCGATAGCTTGCGACCTGACGCCGAGGCGTGAGCAAATCGTCTGACGTCGGAGCGATCGTCGTTCGCTGAGGGCCGACGGTGGCACTACCGTAGCTTGGCTTGCCGTAGTTCGGGCTGAACGGCTCGCTCGGATCGTCGGCCTCTCGGCAACGATTTGCAGGAGGCGCAACCTGCGAAGGGAGGCCGTCCTCTTCCAGTTCGGGTTCACGAAAGCGGGGAGCCGCCATTGCCTGCTGCTGAGCCTGGACGTGGCGCATGTAGGCTTCGCGCTCGCGTCTGAATTCTTCGTCGGTTGCGCATCCGGCTACCGACAATGCGACGGCGGCCACCGCAATTCTTGCCAGGCAGGCAGCCGACGATTTCAACACAACGCCACGACGCGACGAAAACATCACACTTGAACTCCCGACAACAAGGCTCGACAACTAGAACATCATTCGACCAGTCGGAATCGCAGTCGCGATTCTCCTGTCGGATAAAGATGCTATAGATTCAATAGGCTAGAGCAGTTCTATCCGATTGTTCGATCGCCTTTGGCGATCGAACAATCGGATCCTGCTCTTGGCGAGCCAACTGACGGGTATGCTGGACGACGTGTCTTATACCGTCGGTTCATAATCTCTACTCGTATTGCG
>CAMDMH010000335.1 GCA_945901835.1 Devosia equisanguinis
GCAGCGCACGGTCATCTGAGTTCGTCACGAGTTCGCGAGCCGTCGGAACATCGCCCAGATCCGGCAGCCGGCTCACGCGTGCGAACTGTACGAGCACACGGACTTTGCCGGTCGACCACAAATCCCCCATCCCCGCCTTCAGCACTGAGAGATCAGCGAGTTGCCCGTCCACCTCACCGCGCTGCACCGCAAGCGTGATGTCGTTCGCGCCGGGAAATCCGCGCACGATGTCGATGTTGAGCCTGAGCAAATCCCGCGCCACCAGCGCGAGCATCAGATTGGAAGACCCTGCGCGGTTCGCCCCCATTATCGCCTTGAGGCCGCCGCCCCGCAGATCGGCCGCCGTCTGCGCCTTGTGCCCCTTCGAAACGAACAACACGTAGCTGTCGGTCGCATAACCCGAAAGGCTCCCGAACCATGTTAGATTCAGCGGATCGTAGCGCACGGCAGGATCGCCCATCAGCGCCACCTGAGGGATCGCGCGCTGGAGGACACCGATCTGCGTGCCATCCTTGTCGCCGACATTCGCGAGCCGGTTGGCCAGGCCGATCCCGCCCGCACTCGGCTGGTTCTGAACAACGATGCCGGGTTTCCCAGGAATATGCCGGCCCAAGTGCCTTGCGATGATGCGCGCGCCTACATCGTAGTAACCGCCCGGCGAATACGGCACGATCAGCGCGATGGACCGACCGGTATAGAACTGCTCGACGGACTGGGCCTGAGCGGAACCGGCAATAGCAGAAATGGCACCGAGCGCAGCTGAAAGCGCCCACAAGAACGCAGGAGTAGCAGACCGACGCCACTCCAACCGGCACCAGACTCCAGCGCGCATATTGCCTGCCCCTCGATTGTTGATCGAGACAGAATAGGCAACGCCGGACGCCGCGTCACCTGCAGCTGCCGCAGGCCTGCCCCGCTCAATCCTTGCCGCGGAAATAGTCGGGCCAGGCTTGCGGACCCCAGCTCAGCGCGGCGTCGGCCCGCTTCCACACCTTCGGCCGCTGCGGCTTGTCCTTGTGCCACGGGCGGGGCTCGTAATAGCCGAGGCTCTCGTCCGGCATCTGATCGAGGCTCGTGTAGCACTCGACGATCTGGTCATCGGGGTTGCGGTGATAGATGAAGATGTTGTGGCCGATGCCGTGGCGCCCCGGCCCCCACAGGATCGGCAGGTTGTTCTGCCCGAGCAGGTCGCACGCCTCGCCGATGTGCGACCAGTCCTTCAGCTCGAATGCGACGTGATGCAGCCTCGCCGCCTTCGCCGCCGCGAAGTTCACCGTATGGTGATCCGGCCCGCAGCGCATGAACACGAAGAAGTCTTCCATCCAGTCGGACACGCGGAAACCCAGAACCCGCTCGTAGAACGCGCATTGCAGTTTCACGTCCGTGCAGGTGAACGCGATGTGCCCGAGCTTCAAAGGCGAGATGCCTCCGGTCTGTCTGGTATCGCCGGCCTTCCAAGCAGTAAAGAGTTCGATCTCGGTGCCGATCGGATCCTTGAACACGAGCGCGTCGGTGATGCCCGGCGTGATGCCGGAACGCCGCTCGCTGCGGATGCTCTCCCGCTCGCTCAGGTCGCGCGCGACCGCGCCGGGATCCGTATTCGGTGCGACCTGCAGCGCGATTCTCGTGCAGCGGGCAACGTCCCCCTTTTCCAGCACCAGCGTCTCGCGCCCCAGCCCGGTCACGAAGATCGCCCTGGCTTCGTCGCGGTACTCCGGATGAAGCCCCAGCACACCTGTGTAGTAGTCCGCCATCCGCCCGATATCGGGCGTCTCGAACGTGGCGTGCCCGATAGCCTTGACGTCGATCATGCAAGCACTCCGCCTCACCACAACCACCCGTCATGGCCGCGCAGGCGGCCATCCACGGCTCGTCGAAAGTTATCAGGTCTAAACTCGCCCCTTGAGCAGCGACTTCGCGGTTCCCGACAAGATCGCCTCGCCGTCGGCGCCGAGCTTCTGGATTTCTTTGATGAAGTTACCCGTCACCCCGCTGGTGCGGATCTCCTGCGGGTAGTCCGTGCCGAACACGAGACGCGTCGACGGGATCTCGATCAGCGCCGACTTAACCGAGGCGATCTCGCCGCAGAAGCCGCCGGTATCGAAGATGAAGTTGTGGCGCAGGTAGTGATCGAAATCGTGTGCCGGCGCGATCCCGTGCTTCGCGTTGCCCTTCGTCCCCCAGAACACCTTGTCCTGATAGCTGCGGATGCGGCCGAGCAGCGCCGCGATACCGCCGCCCAGATGGGACATCTGCACGACGAGCTTCGGGTGCCGGTCGAACACCTGCGCATTGACGAGCCGGATCACCGCCATCACGAGACTGAACTCGCGGCCCACCGATCGTGCGAGATCGTAAGCGTCGAACTGCTTGGACTCGTTGAGCTTCAGCGCCGGATGCACGAACACGAAGATGCCGCGCTTCTCGCACTCCGCCCAGAACGGCTCGAACTGCGGCGCATCGAGATAGAGGCCGTCCTGCTCGGACGTGATCGTGACGCCGGGATAGCCGAGCTCGTCGGCACAGCGTGCAAGCTCCTTCATCGCTTCCGCGCCGCCTAGCGGATTGACGTGCGCGAACCCGATGTACCGTTTCGGATAGGCCGTCTCGAGATCCTTCGCCTTGTTGTTGACGAACCGGGATCGCTCGATGTCCGCCGCCATGCCCGCCGCGCACGACAGCACGGCCACGTCGATACCCGTCTCGTCCATCATCTGCATGTGGGCTTCGTGATCGAACAGCAGCTTGTGCGTCGTGTAGCTCGGCGCGCCATTCTCGTCGTAGCTGAGGATCAGCTTGTCGCCCGGATCGTCCTTGATGAGTTCACGCGGCACGAAATGATGATGAAAATCGACGATCACGACGAACTCTCCTCCATGCGGTTGTGCAGCCGGCCTCATTCGGGCCCGGTCAAATCCGACACCGCATGGGTAGTGCGAGCAAACCTCTAGAGCAAGTCTCGTCCCTGGAGAACTGCCCCGCCACCGAGACGGGAAGCACGCTTACGGCCGGAACCCGCTCAAGCCGGTGCCGGGCGCGGCCTGCCCCTCGCTCTTTGCTCGTGTCCGGGCCGGCGCAGGACGCGGCACCCGTGCGCCGCTCGGACTGCCCTTGGTCAACGGCACAGGGCTGGATATCGGCGCCGAGGCCGTCACCGGCGGCGGCGGGATGTCGTCCTCGCGCGGCCAGCTGAAGTCGTCGGCCCGCCCGGGCTTCGAGGGCAGACGCTCGCCCTTCGCCAGCGCGATGAAGAACGGCTGCTGCGTGAGAACGCCGCGCGATCCCGCACGCTCAGCCCCGCCCGCACGGTTCGCCGTCACCGACCGCATGACCAGCAGTCCATTCGACAGTGTATCGGTCAGCGTGTCGCCGACCTCGCTCGGCTTGTCACCCTTGTCCCGCCGCGTCATCAACTGGATCACGGACTGTGTCAGCGGCGGCCGTAAGATCTCGATCGTGACCTGCTCTTCGCGCCCACCCGCCGCCGCCTTGAACGACACCCGGACGTTATCCGCCTTGAGGTCAGAACTCCCCGACGAACCCGCATCTGCCGGGCGGGTTGCAGCCCCCGGCGTCAACGCCCGCGTGACCGGAGACGCCGCCGCCCGCGCATCCTTCACCGTAGCCGCCGCTCCGGCCATCGCCGCCCCTTCGGCCGCCGCCGCAGCCGTGGACTTCGTTCCTTCCGGATTGATGCGCTTCTGCTCGATGTCGGCTCCCGCGAGCGGGATCGTCCGTTCCTCGCGCGCCGCATTCATGTCCCGCTTCATCTGCCGCTCGATGAAGAACGCGAGCTTGCGATAGCCGGCCGGCGTGAACTCGAAGCCGTCCGGATCGCGCAACCGCACCACCTTGCCCGAGATGTCAGGCCCGCGATCGGAAAACTGGCCGTTCTCGTCCCCGCTTTCCTTGAAGGCGTCGTTATACCGCCCCCCGGCATTCAGCACGCGCTCCCGGAACACCTCGTTGATCGCTTCGACGTCCTCGTTCCAGTCCGGTCGCCGCGTGATCGGCAGCCCGACCCAATAGACCGCAACGCCACGCCGCCGCAGCGACCGCACGATCCGGTCCACCCGCTGCGCATATTGTGTCCGCCAGTCCGGTTGCCCGACCGCGAGACGGCGCCCGTTGGCGAGCCGGATGCCAGCCCGGTCCGCCATGCCGAACATGACCACAGCGATGCCGATCTTTTCCTTGCCGATCATGTCGTCGAGGGACTTCGCGTCCTCCTCGATGTCTACGCGGCCGAGCGAGGCGAACGCCCGATGCCGGCGCTGCAACTGCAGCCGCGTCTCGCTCGCCATCCCATCCGCAAGTCCACCGAGCAGCCCTTCCGCGAGATAATCGCCGATCACGAGACCGCGCCAGGTATCGTTCTCGGGAAATGGGTTCATGAAGTTCGCGGCGACGTCGCCTTGCTGCGCAAGGGCTGGCTGCATCGGCAGTCCGGGCAGCCACGCCGGGGCCACCGGCGCCGCGAGGGCGGCCGCCAAAGCAAGCGCGGCTATGTGCCGGACGCGGCGCATCATACCCACCTCATTTCGACACCCTGAGACGCTCGAGCAGCCCGGGGCTGGGATGTCCGTCTTCCGGCATCCCTTGCGTCTTCTGATAGGACCGGATGGCGTTTCGCGTCAAACTCCCGATGATCCCGTCCACACCGCCGGTATCGAGCCCCATCGCCGCCAGCCGTTCCTGCATCTCCTGCCGGTCGGCACGCGGCATCGCCGGTTCGTTCGGCCAAGCCTTGGCGATAGCACCGCCGCCGCCGAGGCGGTCGCCCAGATGCGCCACCGCGAGCGCATAGGGAACAGCTGGATTGTAGCGCAGCAACGCGCCGAAATTGCGGTTCACAAGGAACGCCGGCCCGCCTGCACCGGCCGGCAACAGCAGACGATGATCGAGC
>CAMDMH010000336.1 GCA_945901835.1 Devosia equisanguinis
TCCTTGACCATCAACTGGAATTCGGCGTTCGGCCGGTCGAACAGCGCCATCTCGCCGGCCTGCTTCATCGCTTTGGCGACGACGGCGATGTTGCCCGGCCCGGATATCGGCAGGATCAACGCGACCTTGGCCTTGCCGCCGGCCGTCCGCAGCGGCATCGCGGTCTCGGCCTTCTTCTCCGTTTCGTTGCTTCCGACTCCCTGCCCACCGATCGCGCCAGTCACTTTCGATTGCTGCAGCGACGGACCGCTCACCGTGCAAGCTGATCCCGCGAGCGCAACGCCAAACGTCACCAGCGCATTGCGCCAGACCTTGAGGCTTTGCGCCTCGTAATTCCGTGCTGGCGGCAGTGTCATCTTGGACTCCTCGATTGTATCGCCCGGCGGGGCGATTCAAGGCGAAGCGATTTAAGCGTGGATCGATGCTTGTGTTAGAGCTTCGGGCAAGCGCGAGCCAGCACAAAGTTTCCGGTTCTGCATGGTCCGACGGAATAGCGCTTTTGTGGCAGAGCGATGGTGTCCCGTTATGGAGCAAGGGGTTGCGCCGCAGGACCGAAGGCGCGAAACATCTCCCATGACCAGCGAAACTCCACCCCCCGTCGATCCAACACCGGTCGAGCGCCGGCACCGTGTGGCCGAGCGCGCCGCTGACGAGATCCAGCATCGTCTCGCCGAGCCACTTCGTCCGGGCCTCTATCTCGTGGCGACGCCGATCGGCAATCTTGCCGACATCACGTTGCGCGCGCTCGTCGTCATGACCCGCGCCGATCGCATCTACTGCGAGGATACGCGCCAGAGCCTGAAGCTGATGCAGCGCTTCGGCATCGAGCAGCGGCTGGACAACTACCATGAGCACAACGCCGAGCGGGAACGACCGCGCATTTTGGCCGCCCTCGCTGCTGGCAAGATCGTCGCCCTCATCAGCGATGCGGGCACGCCGTTGATCTCCGATCCGGGCTACAAACTCGTCCGCTCAGCCGTCGGGGAAGGCCACGCCGTCCATGCGATACCCGGGCCTTCCGCGGTACTCGCGGGCCTCGTCGAATCCGGCCTTCCGACCGACGAATTCCACTTTGCCGGCTTCCTTCCGCCCAAGAGCGGCACGCGCAAGAACCGGATTGTCGAGCTGGCCACGATACCCGGCACCATCGTGCTGTTCGAGGCGCCCACCCGGCTTGGCGACTGCCTCGCAGACCTCGCCGAAGTCCTGGGCGAACGTCCCGCCGTCGTCGCGCGTGAACTGACCAAACTCAACGAGACGTGCCACCGTGGAACGCTGGCCGAACTGGCGTCATGGGCGCAAGCCGCAACTGTCAAGGGCGAGTGTGTCATTCTGATCGGGCCCGGGCAAGCCCTGGCTGTCGACGACGCCGCCATCGAGCAGGTCCTTTTGAAGGCCCTCGATGCGGGCTCCGTGCGCGATGCGGCGGCGGCTGTCGCGGAACGGCTTGGCGTGCCGCGCCGCCGTGTGTACGATCTTGCCATCGAATTGAATGAGAAGAAGCGCGCCAAGGACGAGTGATAGGGGCAAGTGCAGATGCCGATCGCGAAGGCGAAGAGAGCAGGTGCGGAGCGCGGCAACGTGGCTCACGGGCTTGCGCGCTCGCGCCAGCAGGCCGAACGCCGGGGCCGCATCGCCGAATGGTTTGCCGCCACCCTGCTCGTCGCCAAGGGCTATCGTATTCTGGCCCGCCGCCAGCGTGGCCCCTATGGCGAGATCGACCTCATCGCCGCCCGCGGCCGGCGCATCGCCTTTGTCGAGGTCAAGCAACGCCGCTCGACCGAAGAAGCCGCGTCCGCCGTGTCGGCAACTCAAGCCAGCCGCCTGGCCGATGCTGCAGAGCGCTGGCTCTGGCGCAATCCGCGCTATCGCGACTTCGAGGTCGGTCTCGATGCCGTGCTGCTGGGCCCGCGGATGTGGCCCCGCCACATCGAGAACGCGCTCAATTCCTGGTAGCGGCAGCCTCCCGAAGGCAGCCCTTCCAAACTGATCTTGCCACGTCGATCTTCGCTGCTCGCCGACTTTGCGAGGCGTCGGTCCAGCCGAAATATCTGATCCCGAGCCTCTCAGACCGAGCATCACGACATGAGCCTACGCATCGCCTGCCAGATGGACCCGATCGACCGCATCGACATACGCGGCGACAGCACTTTCGCGCTGTTGCTGGAAGCGCAGCGCCGTGGCCACGAGCTGTTCTACTACACCCCCTATGATCTCGCGCTGAACGGCAGGTATCTGATCGCGCGCGGCTCGCCCTTGAAGGTCGAGGACCGCATTGGACACCATTACCATCTGGGCGAGCGCCGCATCGAAGATCTCGGCGAATGGGATGTCGTGATGCTGCGGCAGGATCCGCCGTTCGACATGGCCTACATCACGACGACCCACCTGCTTGAGCGCATTCATCCCAGCACGCTCGTCGTCAACGATCCCGCCCACGTCCGTAACGCGCCCGAAAAGGTGTTCGTGCTCGATTTTCCCGAGCTGATGCCGCCCACGCTCGTCACCCGCAACCCCGAAGATGTGAAGGCCTTCCGCACCGAATTCAAGGACATCATCTTGAAGCCGCTCTACGGCAACGGCGGCTCCGGCGTCTTCCGCGTCCAGCCCGGCGACACCAATCTCAATGCGCTCATCGAGCTGTTCCAGACCGTGTTCCGCGAACCCTTCATGGTGCAGCAGTACCGCCCCGAGGTTCGCTCCGGCGACAAGCGCATCGTCCTGATCGACGGGGAGGTGGCCGGCGCGATCAATCGCGTTCCAGCCGCCGATGAATCCCGTTCCAACATGCACGTCGGCGGCACCGCCACCAGTACGGAGCTCACCGACCGTGATCTCGAAATCTGTGCAACCCTGGCGCCCGAACTGAAGCGCCGTGGCCTCCTGTTCACGGGCATCGACGTGATCGGTCCCTACCTCACGGAGATCAACGTCACCTCGCCCACCGGCATCCGCCAGGTGAAAGCCTTCGGCGGCCCCGATATCGCTGCCCTTTACTGGGACGCGGTCGAGCGCAAGGTCGGGAAATCGTAACGCGCCGAACGCCTTTTCCCGATCTCCCCATTTCCCGAACTCCCGCAGCACGGACATGCACTCATGGCTTCTCAGCCCACCGCCCTCAGCAATGCGAGCGAAATCGAAGTCCTGCACGAGTTCGTCAAACTCGCGAAGGCGAAGCTGGGACCGGGGCCCTGGGACTACATCGCCGGCGGCGCCGAGACCGAGACGACGCTCATTCGCAACCGCCTCGCGCTCGACAGCCTCGCCTTTCGCCCGCGCGTCCTGAAGGATGTGGAGAACGTCACGACGCGCTCGCGCTTCATGGGCCGCGATCTCCGCATGCCTGTGATCCTCGCGCCGATCGGCTCGATCGAGGACATCGTCGAGGGCGGCGCGGTGACGCCGTCGAAAGCCGCCGCCGAATTCGGCATCGTGCACATGCTTAGCTCCGTCGCCCAGCCCGGCCCCGAGGAAGTCGCCCGCTCCAACGACAACTGGAAGCTCTTCCAGCTTTACGTCCGCGGGGACGCGGGCTGGATCGACGAGATCGTCGCGCGCGTCATCGCTGCCGGATATGCGGGCCTCGCCATCACCGTGGATCTCGACCACTACGGTCGCCGCGAGCGCGATCTCGCCAAGCGCTTCAAGCCGACCGCACGCCGGGCAGCACCTACCGTCCGCATGCATCAGGAACGCTTCGCCTGGGCCGACATCGAGCGCATCAAGGCAAAGCACAAGATCCCGCTGATCCTGAAGGGCATCGCGACAGCCGAGGACGCCGCTGAAGCCGTCGAGCGCGGCATCGACGTTATCTACGTGTCGAACCACGGCGGCCGCCAACTCGATCACGGCAAGGGCACGATGCAGGTCTTGCCGGAAGTTGTCGCTGCGGTCCGAGGCCGGGCCGAAGTCGTGGTCGATGGCGGTTTCATGCGTGGCGGCGATATCGTCAAGGCCATGGCGCTGGGCGCGAACGCCGTCGGCCTCGGCAAGCTGCAGGCCTTCGCGGCTGTCTCGCTCGGCGTACCCGGCGTCGTTCGCATGCTGGAGATCCTCGAGGACGAAGCGATCCGGTGCCTCGGCCTGCTGGGCGTGAAATCGTTCGACCAGCTCACGCCCCGCCACCTCGAAGCCATCACCCCGATCCCCGGCCGCCACGGCATCGCCAGCGCATATCCGCTGCTCGGCGAAGACTATTGATCTCAATGCGTTCTCAATTTGTTCTTGACGGTGTCTGCTCGTGCAACTAGCCTTCTCCCCTGTGTGGGTGAGGGGTTCGGGCGATGTACGGGCATATTTCCACAGTTGCGTTCGTTGGCATCGAGGCACGGCGCGTCGAGGTCGAGGTGCGCATCACCTCGGGCAAGCAGAGCTTCACGGTCGTCGGCCTCCCCGACAAGGCGGTTGGCGAAAGTCGCGAGCGCGTGCGCAGCGCGCTCCACGCGATCGGCCTCGGCCTGCCGTGGACGCACATTACCGTAAATCTCGCCCCCGCCGACCTGCCGAAGGAAGGCAGCCATTTCGATCTGCCCATTGCCCGGGCCATGATGGTGGCGCTGGAGGCGATCACTCCCGACACGATCGAGCGTTTCGCAGCCGTCGGCGAGCTTTCGCTGGACGGCTCTATCCGTGCGGTGCCGGGCGCACTGCCGGCCGCGATCGGTGCCAACGCGATGGGCAAAGGCTTGATCTGTCCCGCCGCAGGCGGTCCAGAGGCGGCTTGGGCCGGCGAGAACGTCGACATCGTCGCAGCGCCCCACCTGCTGTCCCTGATCAATCACTTCCGCGGGTTGCAAACCCTACGCCGCCCCGAGCCGAACATGAACCGCTCTTCGGCCAACCTTCCCGATTTGCGTGACATCAAGGGCCAGGAAACGGCAAAGCGCGCGCTCGAAGTGGCCGCC
>CAMDMH010000337.1 GCA_945901835.1 Devosia equisanguinis
GTCGCCACTTACACACTCGACAGCTCCGGCGCACGCGTGTTTGCCTCGTTCACCCCAGGCGGCGGTCTCGGCATCGAGGAACTGACCGGCTCGCCCAACCTGATCGTCGTGCCTGATCCCGCGACCTTCCGCATGCTGCCCTGGGATGATCATGTCGCCTGGGTGCTGTGCGACACGTATTTCACCAACGGCAAGCCGTTCCCGTTCTGCCCGCGCCAACTCCTCAAACGCCAACTAGCGCGTGTCGCCGAACGCGGCTGGCGCATGAACGTCGGCCTCGAAGTCGAATGGTATCTCCTCAAAGTCGCGACCGGCCATATCGAGCCCGAGAACATCGGCGGCCCCGGCGTGCGCGGCCGGCCCATCGCGACGAAGGCCGTCGAGCCCGGATTTGCGGTCCACGGCGAATCCGGCCTTGATCTGATGCAGCCGGTGTTGCTGGAACTTGCCGGCGCTTATGAAAAACTCGGCCTGCCGCTGCGCTCGATCGAGAACGAGTTTGGCCCCGGTCAGGTGGAAGTCACGTTCGCGCCGCAGGATGCGCTGACGGCGGCCGACACGATGCTGTTGTTCCGCACCGCGACGCGCCAGCTCTGCCGTCGGCTCGGTCATCTCGCGACCTTCATGACCTGGCCGGCGATCAAGGGCTACTATCCCAGCGGTTGGCACCTGCATCAGTCGCTGTGCGAAACCCAAAGCGGCCGCAACGTCATGGTGCCGGACGATCCGCGCGAGCCGCTGTCGGCGCTCGGCACACATTACCTCGGCGGCCTTCTCGAACATGCGGTGGCGGGCACGGCATTCTCGACGCCGACCGTGAACGGTTACCGGCGGTTTCGCGCCTACTCGCTGGCGCCGGATCGCGCGTCTTGGGCGGTCGATCATCGCGGCGTGATGGTGCGGGTACTGGGCGGCGTCGGCGATCCCGCGACCCGGCTCGAAAACCGCATTGGCGAGCCGATGGCGAACCCTTACTTGTTTATCGCCCAGCAGATCGTGGCGGGGCTCGCGGGCATCGACGCCAAGCGGGATCCCGGCCCGCAGGATCTGGAATCCTACGTCAGCGACCGGCCGATGCTGCCCAAGAGCCTCACATCTGCGCTCGATCTGCTGCACGCCGCGCCGCTTTATCGAAAGGAACTCGGCGATCTCTTTGTCGACTACTTCGTCAAACTAAAAGGCACCGAGGCCGGCCGCTTCGAGCAATTCCTTAGGGATCGCGGCATCTCGGCCGGCGACGAACCGACGGAGTGGGAGCAGAATGAATACTTCGACTTTTTCTGATGTAGGTTGAGTCGAGCGCATGCGAGGCCCAACAATCCAAGGCTCGTCGTTGAAGTTGGGCCTCGGCCTGGAGCCTCGAGCCAACCTGCGAGAGATCGCGGGAGACCGAAATGACGCTCATCGAACGAACCGAAACGATCAATTTGAAAAAGGAGGCCGAGGCGTGAACAAGGTCGCGATCAGCGGTTGGGGCGCTCTCTGGCGGTTCTGCTTGCTCGTTAGTCTCTTAGCAGCCGTGTGGGATATCGTGTCCTTATCGATGCGCATTAACGAGGCGAAAAGTGTAGCAAGAACACTGCTGGGACACGCACTCGCATCAAACATTGGGACAAACGCTTTGATACAAGCGGTCGCATTCTGGGCGATTATCGTCGCAGTATTCTATGTTCTGTCGAGACTGACGCCCGCCCGTTCCCACGCTGTTGGCGAGTTGAATCATCCGGATCAACTCAAACCGCGTCGGTAACTGAGCGTGTGCTCCAAGTCGGATCGAAGGACGAGCCCCAAAATAGTTGCATCCATCGATTAGAATGTTGGGTCACGCTACGCTTGACCCAGCCTACGGGAGACCGACATGACGCTCATCGAACGCCCAAATCGCGCGCCGCTCTACGACTGGGACGCCCTCGTCGACGAGGAGCGCGCGCACAGACTGATCTACACCGATCCCGGCATTTTCCAGCTGGAGATGGCAAACATCTTCGGCGGCACGTGGACCTACATCGGCCACGAGAGTGAGATCGCCAAACCCAACGATTTCATAACGCGCAAGCTCGGCCTGCGTCCCGTGATCGTGGTGCGCGACGGCGACGGCAAGATCCGCGTTCTGTTCAACCGCTGCACGCATCGCGGCACGACGTTGTGCCGACTCGAGAAGGGCAGCGCGCGCCACTTCCAATGCCCGTATCACGGCTGGAACTTCGCCAACACGGGCCAACTCCGCGGCGTGCCGTGGCCTGACGGCTATGCCGGCGACATGCGCGATACCAAATACAACGTCGCGCAGGTGCCGCGCGTGGAGAGCTATCGCGGCTTCATCTTCTGCACGCTCAACATGGATGCGCTGCCGCTCGTCGACCATCTCGGTCCCATTACCGCACCCATAGACGACTGGGTGAACCGCAATCCCGGCGGCAAGCTCGAAGTCTGCGAAGCCAACCGCATCAAGTACAAGGGCAACTGGAAGCTCGCCTACGACAACAGTTGCGACGGCTACCACGTCATCTACTCGCACCGCTCGCTGGTCGAGATGGAGGCGCGGCTCACGCCCGGCCAGGCGAAGGGAATGTCGTACTACAAGAACTCGCCCGACAGCCTCGCCATGTACATGCGCTACACCGGCCACGGAAACCACTTCAAGGACAAGCGCCCGAACATCGAGAATCGCCCCGGCGGACTGTGGGCGCTGGAGCCAGCGACGCCCGGACAGGAGCACTACGAAGCACAGTTCAAGGAGCGCTATGGCGACCGCGCGCTGTCGCTGCTCGATCTCGCCGGCTCCGTGCCGGTCAACATCAATGTGTTCCCGAACTTTTCGCTGCTCGGCAACCACATCCAAGTCTTCGAGCCCGTCAGCGTCGGCGAGACCAACGCCGTCTGGTACGGCACACGCATCGTCGATGACGGGACCATCGGTGCCGATGCCGTGCGCGACATCAACGCGCTGCGCATGCGGACGCAGGAGCAGTTCCCGAACTTCGGCGAGGTCGACGACGTCGCCAACTTCGAGCAGATCCAGCGCGGGTTGGATTGCATCGAAGACGAGTGGGTCTACATGAACCGCGGCGCCGGCATCCCCGGCCGCGTCAAGACCAACCCGGACGGCACCATCGACGCCCCCTCCACCGACGAAGCCTTCATGCGCGAGCACTGCAAGGAGTGGAAGCGCCTCCTGAAGGCCACGCCGAACATGCAGGTGAAGCGGGAGGTTTGAGGTGGTATGGTTTCGTCACTTTCCATCGCTCGTCCTTGCAACCGGTCTCGTGGTAACGCTGGCCGCAGAGGGGGCGTCCGCGCAAGACGTCGATGCTGTCGCCTATTTCCAAAAGGCGCGGCAGGCAAGCGGTGAAGGGCTCGCGAAGAAGACCAAGCTCGTCGATGTCCGACCCGCCAAGCCGGGCGAGGTGGTCGTCACGATCATCAAAGGCGAAGGCAAGGAGACGCAGAGCGCTCCCGCGAGCGCCGGCGACAAGGTCGTGCGCAATCGCTGTGCCGCCACCGGCAATGAAGAGATCCTCGTCAAGGCCGCGACGCTCGCGCGGCGCTACGAAGGCCCTGTCGCAGCAGCGGATGCGAGCGGCTGGCGCGCCTACCGTCCGCGTGGCAATCCGATGAAATTCGTCGTCGTCGCCGAAAGCGACGGCACGTTCTCTTTCAAAGCGCCCTGGGGCGAACAGATGATCGCACGACCAGGTGACATGATCGTGCAAGACCCGTCTCGTCCGCGCGACACCTACCGCATCGCCAAGGCCGCCTTCGACTGCACCTACGAGATACTGCGGCAGCCGCAGCCCAAGTCGAATTCGAGACCGCGTCAGTAGCGACTGCGGAACTTCATTCGCAATACGGAGAGAAGCATGAACGACGCAACCGCCCCCGATCCCTCCCGCACGTCGCATTACGTGACGGACGCGCTGTACGCGCGTGTGATCGCCGAGTTCACCGACTGGCAGCGCGACGAAGCAATCATCGCTGATCTGCCGATCCGCGATCACGCGCGCCAGATCATCGAGCGCGAGGCGCGGATGCTCGACGGTCACGACCACGAGCGCTGGCTCGCGATGTTCGCGCCCGAGTGCATCTATTGGGTGCCGAGTACGCCCGAGCGCGGCGATCCCCGCCGCGAGATTTCGATGATGTTCGACGACCGCCGGCGGATGGAAGACCGCATCTTCCGTCTGCGCACGGGCTATGCCTGGAGCCAGGCGCCGCGCTCGCGCACGATACGCCTCGTCACCAACGTCGAGGTGTTCGCGACGGAAAGGCCCGACACGCGGATGGTCCGCTCGAACTTTCTCATTTCGGAATTCTGGGGCGACGAGACCCGCATTCTGACGGGCTGGGCCGGCCACCGCCTCACCCACAGCGATGGCCGCTGGCTGATCGAAGCCAAGCAGATCAATCTGATCGACGCCGATCAATGCCTGCGCAACATGAGCATCATTTTGTGAGGCCGTAGGGTGCAGTATGCTCTGTGCACCGTACTATATTGCCCCAATCCGTTGAAGTACGCGCCTCTCGCCATGTTGATAATTTCCGCGTTCCCGGAAGCCGAGTGCAGCGAGGCTATCCGGGAACTTTACACCGCCGAAAGGTGTAAAGACCCCGGCTCTTCACGTCCCGACCTAGCGGTCGAAACGCGTGTCCGGGGACGCATGTTAGAGAGGTGAGGCTTCGAAACGCTCCGAACTTGGCGCGAATTCTCCCCCTCGCCCCCACCTTTGACTTCCGTCCCCCACGTCCCCATTTAACAGCGCGACAGGGACCGAAGCGGGCCCCCTTTCCCTCATACTCCGACACACCAGCCGCGCGCTTCAGCACGGGCAGGTCGCCTTGCGCCCGCTCATCGAATAAACTCCAATTCTGCAGGAACACGTCCGCCCCACGTCGCCCCGCACA
>CAMDMH010000338.1 GCA_945901835.1 Devosia equisanguinis
CTACGCCGACGGCGGCTACACGGCTGGGTGAGGTTCGTAGGTTGGTTCGAGGCCACTTGCAGCCGAGTCCCAACATGCCACCTCACGCCTCGACAATGTTGGGCCGCGCCCTGCTCGACCCAACCTGGGAGCCTATCTGACGAGACAAAAAACGGGCGGTCCGGAGGGCGTCCCTCCGGTCGGGGCGTGGGGCCGAGGCCCCACTCGCGGCCTCGCCGCGAATTCACGGAGCGCAACGATGACGAAAACCAAAATCGCCGTGATCGGCGCCGGCCTGATGGGTCACGGCATCGCGCAGTTGTTCGCGCTCGCCGGCCATGACGTGACGATCACGGACCCCAGTCCCGTCTCGCTCGCAACCGTGAAGGATCGCATTTCCGCGAACCTCAGGGATCTCGGCGACGAACCGAAAGCCGTCGAGCGCGTGACGCCAGTTGCAGCACTTGTCGATTGCGTTCGCGATGCAGGCTACATCGTCGAGGCCGCGCCCGAAGACCTCGCGATCAAGCAGAAGCTGTTCGCCGACATCGAAGCCGCCGCTCGCCCTGATGCGATCCTCGCGTCGAATACGAGCGTGATCCAGATCACCGCGATCATGCAGCACTTGAAGCATCGCGAACGCGCGGTCGGCACGCACTGGTGGAACCCGCCGTTTCTCGTGCCGCTGGTCGAGGTGATCGGCACGGAGTGGACGAGTGCAGCAACGGTCGACTTCACGATGAAGCTGCACAAAGATGCGGGAAAGACGCCCGCTCACGTCAAGAAGGACGTACCGGGCTTCATCGGCAATCGCTTGCAGCATGCTCTGTGGCGCGAGGCCGTGTCGCTCGTCGAGAACGGCATTTGCGATGCCGAGACCGTGGACACCGTGATCAAGGCCTCATTCGGTCGCCGCATCGCGGTGCTGGGGCCGCTCGAGAATGCAGACCTCGTCGGCACGGATCTGACATTGCAGATTCACCAGAACGTCTTGCCGCATATCGACAGCCGTCCCGGCCCGTCACCGTATCTCGAAAAGCTCGTTGCCGAGGGAAAGCTCGGCTTCAAGTCGGGAGAGGGTTTTCGCAAATGGACGCCGGAGCAACAGGCGGAATTGCGCGCTGCTGTCGTCCAGCACCTCAAGAAGTCGCGCCACTCGTGAACTCGCCCAACGAGCTTCACGGATATCCCGGATAGCTCCTGTCCGATCCGAAACCCCAGTAGTTGCGCAGCGTTTCCTTGCCCCACGCCTTCGGCCTTTGCGGCGTGTCCTGGTGCCAGGGCCGCGGATCGAAATAGCCGAGCGTCTCGTCGCGCATCTGGTCCATCTCGCAGAAGAACTCGACGCGAACCTGATCGGCGTTGCGATGATAGGTTGCGATGTTGTGGCCGATGATGTGACGGCCTGGTCCCCACACGAGCTGGATGCCGTGTCGCGCCAGATGTTCGGCTGCGCGATGGATCTCGCCCCAGTCCTTCACCTCGAAGGCGATGTGATGCAGCTTCTGCTCCTCGTCGACGACGAAGTTGACGGTGTGGTGGTCGACGCTGCAGCGCATGAAGGCGAATGATGTGCCGCGCCAGTCCGACACGCGGAACCCCAGGTGCTCCTCGTAGAACTTCACGACCTTCTGAACGTCGTTGCAGCGATAGGCGACGTGGCCGAGTTTCAACGGCTGGATCGTGCCGGGATTGCGCTCGCGTTTCGCGAATTCGTAGTCGGCGAAGATCTCGACCGGTGTGCCCTTCGCGTCGTTGAAGACGATGGCTTCCCGCACGCCCGGCGAGATGCCGCTGCGCCGCTCGGCCTTGATGCCGGCTTTGTCGAGCCGCTTGATGGCGTCGCCGAGGTCGCTGCCCGGCGCGATCTGAAATGCGATGCGGGCGAGTTCGGGCTTGTCGCCGTTTTCGAGGCAGATCGACTCCAGGCCTTCGCGCGTGGCCAGATACACGCGGTCCTTGTTCTGCTCGATCACCTGCAGACCGACCACTTCGGTGTAGTAGTCTGTCATGCGTGCGAGATCCGGTGTCCACAATGTGGCATGCGCGAGGCGGCGGACTTCGACTGTCGACATGGGCACTCCTGGGTATCTACTTGATGGTGGTCAGCGCTAGCGCACGATCGACCGCGCTGCGAGGCAAGCCGGTGATCCGGACGACGACCTTCTGCATCTCCTCGCCCGTCACGGGATCGATCTCGATTGCGAGCTTTTCCGCTTCGGCGAGGAACTGCGGGTCCTTCATCGTCTGGTCGAAGGCGCGCCGCAGAAGAGTGACCCGCTCCTTGGGCACGTCGGGCGGCGCGACGAGCGGCCACGCGATCGTCTGCGGCGCGAACGCCAATTCCAGCGCCTGCCTGTCGATCTCGGACTTCGCGAGATCCATGATGAGCGGCACGTCCGGCAGATCCTTTGCCTTCTCGTGCGCCATCTGGATGAGTATGCGGATCTTCTTATCGGCGAGCCAATCACGCGAGCGGCTCTTGACGCTGCCCCACGACCAGCCGAAACGGCCGTCGACCTCGCCGGCCTCCATCGCCTGGGTGACGTTGTTGCCGCCGGGATAGCCTTGCACGACCTTGATCTTCGCGCCCGTGAGGTTCTTCAGGATCATCGGAAAGCGGCCGGTGTCGTCGGTCGAGCCGGTCGCCCCGACGACGAGTTCGCGCTCCTGCAGGTCCGCGAGGCTCTTGAACGGCTTGGTGTGCCATACGACGCCGACGGAGACTTCCCTGCTGGTGCTTCCGATCGGATTGAACCGGCTCGGATCGTACTTCGCCGTGTCCGGATAGAACAGCGGCTCGATCGGATAGCCGCGCGTGATCATGGCGAGCGTGGTACCGTCCTTGGGCGCGACGGTGTAGAGCGTGAGGATCGCCTTGATGCTGCCGGAGCCCGGCAGGTTCTGCGGGATGATTGTCGGGTTGCCAGGAATGTATTTCGGCATGTGCCGCGAGAGCAGCCGCCCGATCGCATCGTAAGTCCCACCGGCGGAGTAGCCGATGATGATGTCGATCTTCCGCCCCTTGTAGAAATCATCCGCACGCGCGGTTTGACCGATAAACGCGGGCAGCAATGAGCCCGCGATTGCAAGCCCGGAAATCGCCTTCCTCATCGGAGGTCTCCAGCAGGTGTTTCCTCGTTGGCCGTCTCGCCTGCTTTTGTCGTGTCGTCGATCGCTCGACGCCCCCGGCAGTGCGCCCCGGGATTATGTCTCATCTCTGGCGATTGAATAGCCCCCTCGCGATACGCTTCACGAGCACCTTGCCTTGACCCACAGGGATCGCGTATCCAAGATGAATGCAAGTTGCGAGGGCCGGGTGCTGCTCGACCACCATTCGTGAAACGCGGTTTCAACGCGACGACGGATGAGTATTCCAACAGGTACAACGGGAGGCGTCACGATGAACGATGCATCGAGCTTCAAGCGCTTACCCAAGGTGGCCATCGACGACGCGGTGGTCTTCTCGATGAAGAACCTGCCGCTCCTCGAGCAGGGCACGACATACGATCCCCTCGCGACGGCAGAGAACATGTGGGCGGCCGTGAAGGTCTACGCGAGTGGCGGCGAGAATGCGCTTCACGCGCACGGCGGCGAGGATCACACGTTCATCGTGCTGCAGGGCAAGGCGACGTTCACGTTCGCGGACGGCCGCACGTCGCTCGTCGGCGTACACGAAGGCGTCATGATCCCCAAGAACGTGCAGTACAAGTTCGAAGCCGACGAGGCGGAGAACCTCGTGCTGCTGCGCGTCGGCGCTGGAGAGCGCAAGATCAAGAGCCTGGACGATCTCACCCCGTTCGGCACGCCCAAGGACGTCGTCAAGCAGACGAGCTTCGCGGACGGTTCTACCAAGGTCGGCAATGACGCCAGGAACGGCGAAAACGCGAAGCAACGCATCTATGCGAAGGGCAAAGTGTTTTCGCCGGGTTGATGAGGTGTCAGACCATCCGGGTCTCACACCCTGACGCAAGCATCGTTCGAGCACGGTGTCAGACCCGCAGGGGCTGACAACCCTTCCACCGGGAGCAGTAAATGCCGCAATTGCCCGTCGATGCATCGAAGTTCGCCGGCATGTCGGAGGAGCAGGCGCGCACGTTCCCGCGCCGCACCGTCGTGGGTGAAGACCTGTCCGGCACGCTGGTGGCGGCGATGCCGATGATGATCTCGACGGACAGCCACGTGATGGAGCCCGATGCGCTGTGGCAGGAGCTTCCCCCGCGGCTGCGCGAACTGCTGCCCAAGGTGCCGTTCCGCAATTCGCCGCCCGGCGCCACCGATCCGCATCTGCGCCTCCGCGACCAGGACACCGATGGCGTCGCCGCCGAAATCCTTTTCCCGAACTACGGCATGGCGCTGTTTGGGATAGACGACCTCGAGACGCAGCAGGAGTCGTTCAAGCTTTACAACGACTGGATTCACGACTTCTGCGCCGTCGACAAGAAGCGCCTCTACGGCGCGCCGCTCGTCTCGGTCTACGACATCAAGGCCGGCATCAAGGAGATGCATCGCGGCCACGACATGGGGCTCAAAGGCGCGATGATCTGGCAGGTGCCCGATCCGCGCCTGCCGTTCACCGATCCGCATTACGAGCCGCTGTGGGCCGCGTGCGCCGAAGCCGAAGCGCCGGTGATCTGCCACATCCTGACAGGGCATTCCTACATCAAGACCGGCCAGAAGGGCGGCATTCAGGGTCTGAAGGATGCCACTAATGCCAAGACGAACGACAGCGCCAATACGCTGTTCGACTTCATTTTCTCTGGCGCCTTCGATCGACACCCGAAGTTGCGGCTGCTGATGGCGGAAAGCGAGATCGGCTGGCTGCCGTTCCTTCTGCAGCAGTGGGACTACTATTTCGAGCGCTTCCGCAAGGATCGCCCGATGCCGATCAACCGCAAGCCCAGCGAGA
>CAMDMH010000339.1 GCA_945901835.1 Devosia equisanguinis
CAGCCGTGAGCCTGACACGAAACCAGTCGGAGAGCCGGATGCGGGAAATCTGCACGTCCGGTTCGATGAGCGGGGAGAGGAAACGGGACGAGGGCATCATGCCCGCGTTGCCGCGCCTCTCCTCGACTCTACTGGCTGGGGATGGTATCCGCGAGGATTGAAAGGTGGCATCCGCCAGCCGACGGAGCGTTCCGAAAGTAAGTGTTCCTTGCAAGGGAAATCGGCTAGACGGGCACTGGAGAGACGAGCACTGGCGAACGGTGTGATGCACGCCCGCTTCCGACGGGGCGGCGGGCAAGTCATCACTGGCAGTCCGACGCGAGCGATGCTTGGTGAGGCTTGAAGTACTGAGGACCAATGTGCGGAATATTTGGCTCGATCGGGCTTGAGCCCGATCCGGCGCGAGTCGATATCGTAGCGCACCGCGGTCAAGACGGGCGAGGCTGGACCGTCCACGAGTGCCGGGCGGGTAAGGTTGCGCTGGGCCATCGCCGCCTGGCGATCATCGATGTCAGTGACGACGGCCTGCAGCCGATGGCTCTCGACGGCGGCCGCTACGAAATCGTCTTCAACGGCGAAATCTACAATTATGTGGAACTCCGCGCGGAACTCGAGCAACGCGGCGAGACGTTTCGAACGCGAACCGACACCGAAGTCCTGATGCGGGCGCTCGTCGTCTGGGGACTGGGCAGCTTGCCTCGCTTGCGCGGCATGTTTTCGTTCCTTTTCTGGGACCACGCGGAACAGACCCTGATTGCAGCGCGCGACCGGTTCGGCATCAAGCCCCTGTACTATTGCACGAGTGCGCGATCGATCGCCTTCGGCTCGGAAATCAAGCAGCTCGTGAGCCTGCCGGGCGTCAGCGGCCGGATGCACATCCCGCGGGTCGCCGACTTTCTGATCCACGGCATGTCCGATCATACGGCCGAGACGATGTTCGAAGGCGTCAGCCAGCTCGGCGCGGGCGAGGTTGCCGTGGTTCGAGCAGATGCTGCCGATGGGCCGTCGCTGACGATCAGCCGCTGGTACGAGCCGCCTTCCCTGGATGTGGAGATCGGCGCCAACGAGGCGGCGGAGCGTTTCCACGACCTGCTTGCCGATGCCGTGAAGCTGCACCTGCGCTCCGACGTGCCGGTCGGCTCGTGCCTGTCGGGAGGGCTCGATTCGTCGTCGATCGTCTGCATCATGGCCGATCAGCTCGGCTCGCGCGCGGGCGGCCCCCAGGTCAAGACGATTTCTGCTTGCTATCCCGACAAGTACGTCGACGAAAAGCCCTTCATGGACACCGTCGTCGCGCATGCCAACACAGACCCCACTTATTTGTGGCCACGCTCGGAGGACGTGTTCGCGCGGGCATCCGACATCACCTGGCACCAGGACGAGCCATTCGGGTCGACCTCGATTTTCGCGCAGTGGTGCGTGTTCGAGGCGGCCCGAAAAGCGGGCGTCAAGGTGATGCTCGACGGGCAGGGTGCGGATGAGCAGCTGGCCGGCTACACCAACGGCTTTGCGTTCCACTTGGCCGGCCTGATCCGTCACGGCCGCTTGATCGAAGCAGTCCGTTCGGTTCAAGGGCGTCAACGGCTCAGCGGTGTCGCCTTTTCGCGACAGTTGGCCGAGCTCGCCCCCAGATTGCTGCCCAAGTTTGTTGTCGCGGAGCTGGCGCGGCAGCGCCGCAGCAGTTTGCAGCATGACTGGATCGGCGATGCCGCTCTGACGCAGTACGGTGCAACGAGCGCGATCGACACCGCCGCCGAGAAAAGCGGTCTGCCGGCCGCAAGCGATCTTGCCAGCCTGTGCGTGATGATGACCTTCGCCTCCAATCTGCAGATGCTTCTGCACTGGGAGGATCGCAATTCCATGGCGCACGGAATCGAAGCCCGCGTGCCGTTCCTCGACCATCCGCTGGTGGAGTTTTCGCTGGCCCTGGGCAACCGGCACAAGATCGTAGACGGCGCCACGAAGTCCGTGCTGCGGCGGGCCATGGTCGGGGTCCTGCCGAGGCAGATCCTGGACCGGCACGACAAGCTGGGCTTTGCCACGCCGGAGCAGGTCTGGTTCCGCGGTCCGCTGCGCCCGTTGATCGAGGACGGTATCGAGACGACATTGAAGCTCTATCCGGACCTGATGAACGCAACTGGTGTACGCAGCAGAGCCGCCGCCATGCTGGATGGCCGCGCTCCTGTTGATTTCTGGTTGTGGCGCGTGGTCAATCTCGGGATCTGGGGTAAGCGGTTCGGGATCGGTTACTGAAGCAAATACTCGCGAGGCGACGATGACAGCCCGCTTCGCTCATCGATGAACAAGCCGAGTTCCGCAATTGTCTGATCGCGCGCCGACCATGCTCTACGTATCCGCCGAGTCCCTGGCTCACGGCGGGGCTGCGCACGTGCACGTCAACGAGATCAAGTCGGGCCTCGTGCGGCGCGGGTGGCAAGCCGAACTCCTTCAGCCGGACTACGGTTCGGTAGAGGGCCGTCCCAGCCTGCTGCGCCGGCTGAAGGCCATCGCAGGTGTCAACTGGCGTGCATGGCGTGAGTTGAGCCGCGTGGATGCGATCTACTGCCGGGCCAATCCGCTGCTGTTTCCTGTCGCCTATCTGGCGCGCCGCCGAGGGATCGCGGTCGTGCACGAGTGCAATGGGCCGTATGCCGACATAGCCATCGCGCATCCGCAGACCAAGCCATTCATAAATTTGATCGTGGCGATGCAGCGCTGGCAATACCGCAATGCCAGCGCGGTGGTTACCGTCACCGAGAATCTGAGATCCTGGCTCGAGCAGGAGCGCGGCAAGCGCGACATCGCACTGATCTCGAATGCGGCCAACACCGAGTTGTTCACGCCGGCGGCCGAGCCTGAAACAGTGACGAAGAACCCCTTCGTCGTGTTCTTCGGCGCGCTGGCCGTATGGCATGGAGCCCGCATTATGCTCGAGACGATCGAGCACCCGGATTGGCCGGCCAAGGTCGATCTGGTGGTCATCGGAGCTGGCGCCGACAGCCCGCTCTTCGATGCCGCGGCATCCGACGACCCGCGCATCCACTGCCTCGGCCGCCAGCCCTACGAGCGCGTGCCCAGCCTCATCGTCGGAGCGTTGGCGGGATTGGTGCCGATCGTCGATGTCTCCGGGCGAGCGGCGACGGGGCTGGCACCGCTCAAGCTGTTTGAAACACTCGCCGCGGGCTTGCCGGCGATCGTGACGGAGTATCCCACGCAGGCCGACTTCGTTCGCGACAACGACTGCGGCCTCGTCGTGGCGCCGGGCGATGCCGGTGGCCTTGCACGCGCCGTTGCCGCCCTCGCCGCCGATCCGAGCGCGGCGCGCGAGATGGGTATGCGCGGCCGGCTGGCCGTCGAACGCGAGCACAGTTGGGATCACCGTGCCGCCGAGGTCGACAAGCTGCTGCGCGGCCTCGTGAGTAGAGAAGTCTAGGCAATCGGCTGTGCGGCACGCCTGCCCGCGAGATAGCTCGCGATGTGCGCCACGATGCGGTGGGCGGCCTTTCCGTCCCACATCTCGGGCACCCGGCCGCGCTTGCCGCCCGTGGCGAGCAGCTCGTCGACGGCGCTGCGCAATCGGCCGGGCGAGTTGCCGACGAGCACATTGGTGCCTTCGGAAACCGTGATCGGCCGCTCGGTGCTTTCGCGCACCGTGATGCACGGCACGCCGAGCGCCGTTGTCTCCTCCTGCACGCCGCCGCTGTCGGTGACCACGAGACGCGCCTCCCGCATCAGTCCGACGGACTGCAGATAGCCGAGCGGCGGCGTGGCCAGGATACCCGTCGCAGAAATGATCCCGTCGAGGCCGTTGGTATCGATCGTGGCGCGGGTCCGCGGATGCACGGCGAATACCAGCGGTATAAGGCGCGAGATGTCGGCGAGCGCCGCGAGCAGTCCGCCGAGTACTCGCGCGTCATCGACGTTGGACGGCCGATGCAGCGTTACGAACCCAAACCCGCCGGCGGCCGTCTGGATGAATTCGCCGCTCGCGCCATGAGCGCTCATCGTCTCGGTGGCGGGCCGCGCGCGCGGCAGGCTCGCGAACAGCGTGTCGATCATCACGTTGCCGACGAACGCGATGCGGTCTGCCGTCACGCCCTCGCGCAGCAGATTGGCCGCGGCTTCACTTTCCGTCGTCAACAGCAGATCCGACAAACGGTCCGTGACGAGACGATTGATTTCTTCCGGCATCGTGCGGTCGCCGCTTCTGAGCCCCGCTTCCACATGCGTCACGGGGATCAGCAGTTTGGCCGCGACCAGCGCCGCCGCCATCGTCGAGTTGACGTCGCCGACCACGACGAGCATGTCCGGCCGGTCCGCCGTCAGCACGCCTTCCAGGCCCAGCATGATGCGCGCGGTTTGCTCCGTGCTGCTGCCGGAGCCGACCTCGAGGTTCACTTCGGGAGCCGGGATCGCCAACTCTCGAAAGAACACTTCGTTCATTGCGATGTCGTAGTGCTGGCCGGTATGGATCAGACGCAGCCGGAAACGGCCGTCATCGCGAAAGGCTCGCATGATCGGCGCGATTTTTACGAAATTAGGGCGCGCGCCGACGATGCAATCGACACGCCAGGGTGCATCTGTCGACATGCGGATCGCGGCACTTTCCGGCAGCTTCGTGCAAGGAGACGTTCGACAACCGCGATTAACATGCCGCCATTGGATTGGCGAGGTCTGGGGATTGGCGAGTTCTGGCGGTTCCGCCCCGCACCGTGGCGCCGCTGGCGTTGGGCATGCTACTAGTCCGGCAACTAGTCTGGCAACGAAGTGGATTCGCCCGAAGCGAGCTAGAGCAGTATCCGATCATACGCGATCGCCGGGGGCGATCGAATGATCGGTTAGGACTGCTCTAGTCATCTTAATCTAGAGCATCTTTATCCGACCGGCG
>CAMDMH010000340.1 GCA_945901835.1 Devosia equisanguinis
TCGGCAGCGTGATCCAGAAATTGGCGCCCGATCCAGGCGCCGAAGAAAGCCCGAGCGACATGTCCAACACCCGGCTGATGCGCTGCACGATCGACAAGCCCAGACCCAGCCCGCGCGAATGCCCAGCAACCCCATCCCCTCGCTGGAACTCCTTGAAGATCAGCGCGTGCTGCGATGGATGTATGCCCGGCCCCGTATCCTGCACCTCGATCCTGATGCGCCCATCCCTCTCCCTCGCCACCACGCTGACGCGGCCGCTGTCCGTGTACTTGACGGCATTGCCGATCAGGTTTTGCAGCACCCGCTTCAAAAGCCGGCGATCCGAGCTGACCCATGCAGTCGTCGTCTCGATCCTGAGATCGAGACCTTTTTCCAGCGCCAGCGCACGGAACTCCACGACGAGGCTCTCGAACATGGCTTCGAGCGACACCGACGAGACTTCGGGCTCCAGCCGTCCAGCATCGAGACGAGAGATGTCGATCAGCGCTGAAATGATTTCTTCGACCGACGTGAGCGAAGCGTCGATGTTCCGCGCGATCGACTGGTCCGTATCGGGAAGCCGCCGCTCCACGAGGCTGGAAGCATAGAGGCGCGCAGCATTCAGCGGCTGCATGAGATCGTGGCTGGCCGCCGCTAGAAAACGGGTCTTGTCGCGGTTCGCTTCCTCTGCCTTCACTTTCGCTGCCGCAAGCTCCGTGTAAGCGGCCTCCAGCGCCTGCGTTCGCTCCTTGACCCGTTGCTCCAGCGTCTCGTTGGCGCGCGCAAGCTCATCTGCCGCCTTCACCCGGTCGGTGATGTCGGTGAACGTGCACACGATACCGCCTTGCGGCTGCGGCATCGGCGAGATGCGGAATTCCAGCGTCTGCGCGCCGCCGTTGAACTGCTCCTGGATGGTTTCCTTCTGCACCGCGAACCGGACGAACCTGTCCGCCACGAGCGCCTCGACGTTGCCGGGACCGAAATCGCCACGCTCCGCACAGACCCGAAGTATCCGCCGCAGCGGCGCGCCGACCCGGCCCAATTCCTCCGGCAACCCCAGCAGCTCGCGGAATTGCCGGTTCCAGCAGACGAGGTTCATGTCCTTGTCGAACACGCCGAGGCCATGCCGCACCTGATCGAGCGCCGATTGCAGCAGATCGCGATTGTGCTGCAACGCTTCCGAGGCATCATCGAGCAGCTTGAGCGCCGCCGGATTGCCGAGTTTCCCACGCCGCAGCAGTAGCGCCATCACGAGCCGCGCCGAGGCCGCTCCGATGGCGCTCGTCAGCAAGTGCTCCGTGAACCGCAACGTCTGCAAGTCGGCTTCCGATTGTGGGTTGAGCGCAGTGTTCCGGCTCAACGCGTACTCGGCGAACGACCGCTCGGCACGCTCCCCGCCAAGATAGCGCGCCGCGGTGCCCTGCAGATCCCCGACCGTCAGCGACGTCCGCCACATCCGGAATGCGATCTGAGGCATCGCGCGCGGCAGATCCTCGTAGACGAAGATGTGGGCCTGAAGCCGCTCGATCGGCTCCGGCGCACGCCAAAGCGAGACCGCGACGTATGCCGTTATGTTCGCGAACATGCTCCACACGACTCCGTGCGTCAGCGGCTCGAACGTCAGGTAGAACAACGCCTGTGGACGCAATGCCGCGAGGCCGAACGGCCCCATCCGCAGGATATCGGCGGGCAACAGTCCCGCCTTCACGACCCACGGCAGCAGCAGCGTATAGGCCCAGATCACGATGCCGACGACGACGCCGGCGATCGCCCCTCTGGCGGTCCCCCGCCGCCATACGAGACCGCCGAAGAACGCCGGCGCGAGCTGCGCGATCGCCGCGAACGATATGAGCCCGATGGCAGCTAACCCCTGCGCTTGGCCGAGCGCCTTGTAGACCGCATTGCCGCCGAGCAGAACTCCGATGATCGCGATCCGCCGGATGATGAGCAGCAGGCTCGCTAGATCCTTGCGTTGCTCGATCTCCAGCAACCGGTGCTTGAGCACGAACGGCACCACGAGGCCGTTGCAGATCATGATCGACAGCGCGACGGACTCCACGACCACCATCGCGGTTGCCGCCGACAGCCCGCCCAGGAACGCGAACATAACGACGACATCGGAGCCCTTCGCCATCGGCAGGGCGAGCACGAACATGTCCGACTCGACGAGCCCCTTCGGCAGCATGATGAGACCGGCCGCCGCGATCGGCACCACGAACAGATTGATCGCTACGAGATAGCTCGGAAACAGCCAGGACGCGCGCCGCAACTCCCCTTCGGAATGGTTCTCGACCACCGTGACATGGAACTGCCGCGGCAGCAGCACGATCGCGACCGCACTGAGAAATGTGACGGTGAGCCAGGTTCCACCGTTGAACGTGCGGTCGAACGTGGCGAGCGCCGCACTGTTGGCACGCGCCGTCTCGAGGAAGTTCGTCGGTCCGCCGAACACGCTGTAGAGCGCGAACACGCCGACGCCGATGAACGCAGCCAGCTTCAACACCGACTCTGCCGCCACCGCCAGCATCAGGCCGGATTGATGCTCCGTCGCATCGATGTGCCGCGTCCCGAACAGGATCGTGAAGATCGCGAGCGCCAGCGTCGTGATCAGCGCCGTATCCACCATGCCCGGATAGAGAAGCCCGGCCGGTTGTAGCGGCGATCCCCCACGCCGCGTTTCGGTCGAGATCACGATCGCCTTCAATTGCAGCGCGATGTACGGCAGCTTGCCGACCACCGCCACGATCGTGACGATGGCGGCGACCGCCGGGCTCTTGCCGCAGCGCGCCGCCAGGAAGTCCGACACCGACGTCAGGTTCTGGCTCTTGGCGAGCCGCACGATCCGCGTCAGCAGCGGAATGCCGAGCACGAACACCAGGATCGGCCCGAGATACACCGGAATGAAATCGTAACCCGTGTCCGCTGCCAGCCCGACGCTGCCGAAGAAAGTCCAGGACGTGCAGTAGACCGCGAGCGACAGCGAATAGATCAGCGGCCGCGCATTGCCGGTCACCCGCAGTTTGTCGCCGAACCAGGCAATCAGAAACAGGCCTCCGACGTAGCCTATGGCGAGTGCAGCGATGACCCACCCTTCGAACATCCGGCCATTTCCTCCCAGTTGCCATGGCGCCTGCGTCGCGCCGCTCGGCAGTGCCACATCCTGCAATGGCAAGGCGGCGGAACGGAAGCAATACTTAGTCTATTGGTGTGTGCCCCAAGGCTCGAGCCCCTATTCGGAGGCCCCTGGCAAACCTTGACCGGAAACCAGCCTCCCGCCACGGTGAACGCCACCGCCGGTTTTCGGACCAGAGAAGGCCCGCCATGGATCTATCAGACCTCATCGACCGCAACGCGGCATTCGCCCCGGCCAAGACAGCACTGCGCTACGAAGGCAGCATACTGAGCTACGCGCACCTCGCAGCCCGCATCGCCGCCACCGCCCGCGCGCTGAAATCGGGCATCGGGCTGGGCCGCGGCGACCGCCTCGCGATCCTCGCCCTCAACCATCCGGACTACCTCGTCCTCCTCTATGCCTGCGCCCGCCTAGGCGCGATGCTGGTGCCGCTGAACTGGCGCCTCGCCCCCGCCGAGCAGGTCTTCATCCTGCGCGATGCGTCCGTAAAGGCGATCGTGCTTCAGCAGGCCTTCGAGGACGTCATCGCGCCGTTGGCCGCAGCCCTCCCGCAAACCCGCGTGGTCGGCCTCGACTACACGCCACCCGCGAATTGCTCGCTCGACGACCTGATCGCAACGGGCACCGGCGACGGCCGCAATCCCCACGTCGACACCCATCATCCCCTGATGATCGTCTACACGTCGGGCACGACCGGCCGGCCGAAGGGCGCAGTGCTCCGCCAGGAAGCGCTGCTCTGGAACGCCGCCATGAGCCACCACATGCACGACATGACCTCGGCGGATCACATCCTCACGGTGCTGCCGATGTTCCACGTCGGCGGTCTCAACATCCAGACGACGCCTGCCCTGCAGATCGGCGCGACGGTGACCATCCATGCGCGCTTCTCTCCCGCCGCCATGCTCGAGGCGATCGCCGCAGACAAGCCCACGATATCAGTTCTGGTGCCCTCGACGATGCAGGCCGTCGTCGAGCACCCGAATTGGGCGGCGACCGACCTCTCGTCTCTGCGCGTTCTCAACACCGGCTCGACGCAGGTCCCACAATCGATGATCGACGCCTTCGTCGCCCGCGGCATCCCCGTGGTCCAAACGTACGGCTCCACCGAAACGTCGCCCATCGCCGTCTACTCCACCGTATCCGGCGACTGGCGCCGCCCCGGCTCAACCGGATTGCCTGGACTGTACTGCGAAGCGCACATCGTGGATGACGACATGAACGAGGTGCCGCACGGAACCGCAGGCGAAATCGCCGTGCGCGGCGCCAACGTGTTCTTCGAATACTGGGGCAACGCCGAAGCGACCGCCGAGAGCCTGCGCGACGGCTGGTACTTGTCCGGCGATATCGGCACGCGTGACGCAGACGGCTATTTCTATGTCCATGACCGCAAGAAGAACATGATCATTTCAGGCGGCGAGAACATTTACCCCGCCGAGGTCGAGCGCGTACTGCTCACTCATCCCGCTATCGCCGAAGCCGCCGTGATCGCGCGCCCCGATCCGCGCTGGCAGGAAGTGCCGGTCGGCTGCATCGTCCTGCGCGAAGGCCACGCCCTCGAGCCCGCCGACATCGAAGCCTTCTGCCTCGCCGAACTCGCCCGCTACAAAGTCCCCCGCGAATACCGCTTCCTCCCCACCCTCCCCCGCAACGCCATGGGCAAGGTGCAGCACTTCGTGCTGCGTGAGCAGGTGGCAGGCGATTGGACCGGCGCTCGGCACCGCTAGCGGACCTTCCCAAGCCGACGCGATGGGGCAAAAGGGTGCATC
>CAMDMH010000341.1 GCA_945901835.1 Devosia equisanguinis
CCTACGGGGGCGCATCGAACTACACATCATGCCGCGGCCACTTCAGCTGGAATGAGTGGGCCTGAAGTGAAGACGAGGCGGCCTCCCTCGAGACTGACGATCTGGTTGCGGGTCCAGTCGTCGATGAGGCCGGGATAATCATAGCGCTGATGGGCGCCGCGGCTTTCCGTGCGCATCAGCGCTGCTTGGGTGACGACGCGGGCGACGAGCAGCATGTTGCGTAAGTCGAACCAGTCGAGACGGGACATATCATAGGCTCCGGGCGAGCCGACCGGCGTTTCGCCGAGCTTCGAGTCGAGCGCCGAGATGCGTTCCACAGCGCGCGTCAGTCCTTCTGCAGTGCGGAATGGACCGACGTCGTCCCACATGATCGACTGGAGCTCGGCGAGCATCGCGGCGGTGTTGACCTCTCGCGCGCTGGGTCCAGTCGCTTCGAGGAGCGACAGCGCGGCGGCGGCGTCACGCTGGTCGAAGGCAGCGCTCGACCCGAGCAGGTCCAACGCTTTACGGCCCGCCTGTCGGCCGAACACCAGCGCTTCCGTGATCGCGTTTCCGGACAGCCGATTCGCACCGTTCGCCCCGCCGACCGCCTCGCCGGATGCGAGCAACTGCGACACGCCCGTCGCCATCGCTTCGTCCACCGCGATGCCGCCCATGTGGTAGTGCGCGATCGGTGCGACTTCGACGGGCATCTTCGTCAGGTCGATTCCGTTTGCCGTGAGTTTGTCGATCACGGGGCCGAATGCGGCTTTCAACTGCTCGACCGGGATATGCATGAAGCTCAGGTACGCGCCGCCGTGCGGTGTGCCGCGTCCCGCCGCGACTTCCTGCAGGATGGCATAAGTGGCATTGTCGCGCGTGACGACGTACTTGCCGCCTTCCTCCGTTCCGTAGCGGCCGGTGAACTCCTCCATGTTGCCATTGAGCAGCCGGCCGCCGAGCTTGTAACGGAACGGGTCCCACATGATCGGGTCCATGCCGATCATGCGCGGCGCAAGATGGCCGATGGGGAAGAACTGCACGAACTCCATGTCGATCAACTTGGCGCCGGCCCGAAGCCCCAGCGCATAGCCGTCTCCGCCCATGTTGCCGGAGGCAGAGTTTCGCGAATAGAGCCGAGTGAGGCCGCCGGTCGCGATGATCGTGGTCTTAGCGGCGATGGTGACGGCGCGGCCGGTGGTCAGATCGAGCGCAACAGCGCCAGTTACTTTTCCTTGTCCGGCGACTGCGGCGCTGCGTGCCGGATCGCTGCCGGACTGGACCACATCGATCACCATGAGGTCGCCGATGCGGCGGACGCGGTCACGATTGTGGAGCACGGTGCGCAGCGTCTTCGAGACCGCTGGGCCGGTGTTGAGGAAGTCGACGTACACGCAGCGCGGGCGGTCGTGACCCGGAGCATGCGCCTGCGAGATGTGGCCGTCGCGGCGCGCCCAACCAACGCCCCAGCCATCCATCTGGCGGATCGCGTCGGGCCCTTCCTCGCACAGCAGCCGGGCGAGCTTCGGGTTGCAGAGACCGCGGCCCGCCGTCAACGTGTCGCGGTAGTGGAACCGCCAGTCGTCCGGCGTCTCCTCGCCGACGGCGACAGCAACCGTCATCATCGCCATGACGGTCGCGCCCCCGCGGCCGATCAGGCTGCGGTCGGCGAGGAGCACGTCCGCGCCCCCGTCGGCGGCTGCGATGGCAGCCGACATGCCAGCCCCGCCCGCGCCGATCACCAGCACGTCGGTCTCGAGATGTCGACGCTCTGCCATGTCTATTCTGCCTGTGAACCTATCGAGGACCGCAGGCTAGCCGAGCTACGACGCAATTGCCATAGGGCAACGGCGCCGCAGCCTTACTGCCAGGGCATGAGGCTAGCGTGGATCACGTCGGGGATGCCGCCGGGAAGGTTTCCGACCGAGCGGATCGCCTTGTCGACGTCCTTCAGACCGAACTCGTGCGTGCAGATGAGATCGATGGGGAAGCGCTTCGAGGCGAGCTGCTCCAAAGCCAGCTCGCACGAGCGATAGCTGTGGCCGCGTGCGCTCTTCATGGTGATCCACTTCACGCAGAATTTCTCGAGCGGGAAATTCGGGAACTGGCTCATCTCACCCTGTGCGACGATGATGCCGCCCTTGCGCTTGAGGGCTTCGATCGCGAGCAGCATCGGGATCGTGCCCGCGCCCGACGAGCAATCGAGCGCGACGTCGACGCCCTTGCCGCCGGTGATCTCCATGATCCGCTGGAGGGGATCTTCCTCGTTGACGTTGATGACGTAGTCGGCGCCGAGCTTCTTGGCGACCTCGAGACGCGCCTTGTCTTTCTTCGTACCGGTCACGATGATGCAGGCGGCTCCCGCCTGCTTGCATATCACGGTCTGCGACAGGCCCTGCTGGCCGGGGCCTTGGATCAGGACGACGGAGTTGTAGCCGACATTTCCGTCGAAAAGCGACCACTCCACGCCGTTGGCCATCGGCGTGACGATGCCGGCGAGCTTGGGCGATACGCCCTTGGGTACGTGATGCAGCACAGCGTTCCAAGGCATATAGACATATTGCGCGAAGCCGCCCCACAGGTGCGGAGCCTTCTCGTCGGACGTGTAGCCGTAGCGGATCGCGTCCGGGTTCGTGCGCCAATTGGTGTTCTCGCAGTGGCGATATTCGCCCTTGTGGCACCACTCGCACTTGCCGCACATGACGTAGTGCTCGAGGAAGACGAGGTCGCCTTCCTTGAAGCCCTTGCGGCGGGTGAACTCCGAGCCGCACTTGGCGATGTAGCCGATGTTCTCGTGGCCCATGATGGTGGGCTTGTTGTTCGGCGGCTCCTGATAGAGGCGCACATCGGTGCCGCAGATGCCGGCCACTTCCATCTTGAGGAGAGCTGCGTCCGCCGGCACGTCCGGCATCGGGTACTCGCGAATTTCGGTGGTGTTCGCGGCGGTGCGTACGGCGGCCAGGACTTTCTCTGCCACGGGGCTCTCCTTGGAATAGCGTTTCATCGGCAGGTATAGCGCTCCGGCCGGGTGGTCAAGCCGGGGTTGACCGGGAAGGATCGTAGGGTGCAATGGCGCGAGTGCTCGTATTGCACCGTATTGCCGTGGATTGGTGGCAGTATGGGCCGACGCCCTATTGAACCCTACGGCTCCCCATGTTCGGCACCTTCAAACGCAATCCGGCCCAGATCCAGGCCTTCGAGGCCATCGAGGGCTGGACGCGTGCGCGGTTCGGCCTCGCCGAGCCCGATGCGGTGCTGGTCACGGAGCTCACCTGCCGCCTGCCGGGCTGCCCGCCGCTCGAAACCGTGATCGCGTTCTGGAACAGCGGCGGTACGCGCCATCACATCAAGGTCTTCAAGAAGGCCGTCGACGTCGTCGAGGACGACCTGCCGCCGACATGGTACCGCCCCGCCCTCGCCGTCGACGACAACGCCAGCATGGATTGCGGCTGCTGAGCGCCCGATTGTCGTAGCACCTCTCGCCGGCCGTCTTGTGCATCATTATGTTCCGTCGGGCCTTTGGGTCGGCCCCACCTCTCGCCGGCGCGCACAATAGGCGTTGTCGTTTTGACTACCTCGCCGCGCCGTGCGAATGGGCATGAAACGAAGTTTCACGAGGGCTACGCATCATGCTCCCAGGCACCCAGGACCAAGGCCCCGGCACGCTCTCCCACATCAAGGTGCTGGACATCACCACGTTCCTGTCGGGGCCCTACGCGACGCAGGTGCTGGGCGACATGGGCGCCGAGGTGATCAAGATCGAGCAGATCACCGGCGACGACACGAGGAAGCTGCCGCCGAACTTCATCGCTGGAGACAGCGCCTACTTCCACTCGATCAACCGCAATAAGAAGAGCGTCTCGGTCAATCTGCGGGACAAGGCCGGGCAGGATCTCGTGCGGCGGCTCGCCGGGAAATGCGACGTGCTGATCGAGAACATGCGCCCAGGTGGCCTCGCGAAATACGGCCTCGGCTACGAGGCATTGTCGGCTCTGCATCCGAAGCTCGTGTACGCGTCGATCTCGGGCTTTGGCCAGGACGGGCCTTATCGCGACCAGCCCGCCTACGACATGGTGGTGCAGGCGCTGTCGGGCGGCATGAGCCTGACCGGCGAGCCCGATGGCCGTCCCGTGCGCTCAGGCATTCCGATCGGCGATCTCGCGGCGGGTCTCTATTCGGTGATCGGCATCACGTCGGCGCTGGAGGCGCGGCATCGCACCGGCAAGGGCCAGTACATCGACGTCAGCATGCTCGACTGCCAGGTCGCAATGCTGTGCTATCAGGCGGCGTATTATCTCGCGTCGCAGAAGGTGCCGGGGCCGCAGGGCCGCGCGCACGATTCCATTCCGACCTATCGCGCGTTCACGGCCGGTGACGGCCTCGATTTCGTGATCTGCGCCAACACCGACCGCATGTGGCGCTCGTTGTGCGACGTGATCGAACGACCCGACCTGCGCGATGATGAACGGCTGGCGACGCGCTCCGGCCGCTACGACAACCGCTTCGAGATCTGGACCGTGCTCGAAGCCGCATTCAAGGCGAAGACGGCCGACGAATGGGTGGAAGCGTTCCGCAAGGCCGAGGTGCCTGTCGGCGTCGTCAATCCGCTCGACCGCTCGCTATCCGATCCGCAGGTGCTCGCGCGCGGCATGGTGCTCGACATTCCCGGCCCCGATGGCGCGCATCTCAAGGTCGCAGGAAACCCGTTGAAGATGAGCGGCAACGACGGCGTTGAGAACCGCTTCCCCCCGAAGCTCGGACAGGACACCCGCGAGGTGCTGGCGGCCGAGTTGGGCCTCTCGACCGACGACATCGACGCGCTTTCAAAGGCGGGTGTGGTGAAGGTTGCTTAGACGTAGGGCGGGTTAGCGCTGCGTAACCCG
>CAMDMH010000342.1 GCA_945901835.1 Devosia equisanguinis
GCACCGCAGCGACAGGACTTCAGCAGCGAAAGCGAGTCAAGCAGCCCGCCTGACGGCAGCCTGCCCGTCAGTGCGATACACCAGCGCTGCAGTTCCCGCGGCCGACAGTCAGGTACGGAGGCACGAGAATTCGATGTCGCGACGCCAGGCAGACGTCTCAATTTCGGGCGCAGGTTTTGCCGGATTGTCGCTGGCCGTTGCGCTCGCACGCAGCCTCGGGCCGGAGCTTCGCATCGTCCTTGTCGACCGCGAACCAACACCCCACCCCGGAGCCGGCTTCGACGATCCCCGCGCTGTTGCGATCTCCGCCTCCTCGCGGCACCTCCTGGATGCCATCGGTGTCTGGGATCACCTCGCCCGTCATGCCCAGCCGGTCGCGCGGATCGAGATCACCGACTCCGGTCTGGACGCCGGCATAAGACCGGTGCTGCTGGCATGGGACAACGACCTCCACGAAGCCCAGGGGGCCTCGACCGCCGCCCACATCGCCCCCGTTCCCGCCCTCACTGCAGCCCTGGAGCAGGCAGCAGCCGCCGAGCGCAGCATTGAGATCGTGAGACCCGCCGCGGCCCGCAACTTCACCACCAGCGAGTTCTCAGCCGAGATCACACTCGAAAGCGGGGATATCATTTCAGCCCCCCTCGCGATCGCCGCCGATGGCCGCAACTCGATCCTGCGGCAGTCATCCGGCATCAAGACCGTCGGCTGGCCCTACGAGCAGATCGGCATCGCCACCACCGTCGAACACGAGATCGACCATGGCGGCGTCGCGGTGCAGCACTTCCTACCCGCCGGCCCGTTCGCGATCTTGCCCCTCCCCGGCCACAAGTCCTGCATCACCTGGACCGAAAGCGCCACCGAAGGCCGCCGCATCATGGCGCTCGACGACACAGCCTTCCTCGACGAACTCGATCTGCGCTTCGGCGGCAAGCTCGGCCGGCTGAAACTCGCAGGCGGCCGTAAGGCATGGCCACTTTCGGTCCACCTCGCACGCGCCTACGTCGCCGACCGCCTCGCTCTCGTCGGCGACGCAGCACACGGCGTCCACCCGATCGCCGGACAGGGTCTCAACCTCGCCTTCCGCGATGTGGCAGCCATCACCCAGGTGATCGCCGACGCGGCCCGCACCGGCCTCGACATAGGCTCCAGCGCCGTCCTCGAACGCTACGAGCGCTGGCGGCGGTTCGACTCGATGCTCGCTGCCGGCGCCTTCGACGCGATCAACGCGTTCTTCTCACAGGAGAACCGCCTGCTCCGCTCCGCCCGCGAAGTCGGCCTCCAACTCGTCGACCGCCTCCCCGCCCTCAAACGCACCTTCGTCACCGAAGCCGCCGGCCTCACCGGCGACCTCCCGAGGCTCTTGCGCGGCGAACTGGCGTAGGCGGCCTCGACCAAGCGGGATAAATGGGGACACACACAACGTCCGGCCCGGCAACCGATGCACCAATGGCTGGCGAAGAAATTGCGTGTACCCATTGATCGTTCCGCGACCACCACGTCCGCTGAGCGATGAACACAAGTCGCATCGACCGTCCGGTCGTCGGCAGGGGACCCAAAGCGGCGAGTTCTCTATTCGTTCTTTGAGCGACAGTGATTAATCCGCAAGCGGACATACGTGCCTCCTCGCTATCTCTAGCCACCATCTCGGTCGATCTGCCGACAGTCCGATTCTGTGAACGGCGCTCGCCCGACTGCGCCCAGGCCCGAGTTCGTGCGCAACAATCGTTGTCGAGCAGTATGCGCAATGCGGTCGCCTCTTCGGTCCATTCCTTGTCCATCAGCCGCAGACGGACCGTGCCTGTCGGCTGATTGGCGGTGATGATCTGATATGATAGGTGTCCAGCTTCGGGGAAGTTCTGTCGGCCATCCGGCGCGGGTGGCAGCCTCCAACCAGATGACTTTGGCGCGGGCCTTCGCCGCGATCGAAGTTTTCCAGTGACGCCCTGCTACACCTTCGGTACTTGGCCAGTGCCATCGCCGCTGGCCTCGCGCAGCCAGCGCTTATCGGCGGCCACTGGGGGCTCGCCACGATGCTCAGAGCAGACGCTCAGTGCTCCCTTTTGGTACGAGGCGCTGATGGGCTAGCGCAGCTAGCACCGACGCCGCTTACACGCTCGCCAACTGCGCCACCAGACGGCACGAGTACGTATCTCGGTGGCCGTAGAATGCTCAGCCCTATCGATCACAGCGTCCAGCCACGCCCGCTCGCGGCGCGTGCGCATGTCGATCCATGTCTCCAGGGCGCCGAGCGCCCGATCGGTCAGGCGGATAGGCTTGTCATGAGCCTGAGCAGCGCCGTCTCTTCGGGCGACATGATTGGAAGCGGAGAAAATGGCCATGAGCGTGACCCTTCGTGGGGTGACCTGAGTAACGGGCGACCCTGCTCACTCTTTCACGGCATGAGAGTAAATACCACCGTAAATATACAGTATTTGCCTATCCTCCGCCCAACCCTCACAACGAGGCTCCCCGTTGCGACATCGCGAGTGGACGTAGGTCTGATTCTGCAAATGACAGCGGCTGGTCTACCGAACCGATCCGCCATGGCGTCGGGAGAAGGGCCTTGAGTTGCAGCACTCGGCTTGGCGCCATCCATGATAGAAGCGGTGCCTCATTCGACAAGGCCGAGTTCTGATATGTCCAACGCCAATCAAGCTCCAACAGGGTCCCGCGCCTACGCTGGCGCATCGCGCATCGAGTTGCCGCCCGCACCGCTCACGCTGGCGCTGCTGGCTGCCTATATCGGGCTTGAGTGGCTGAGCTTCCTGCACGAGCACAATGATTTTTCGGTCACGCCCTGGAACCCTGGGCTCGGCGCGATGTTCGCAATGATCATCCTGCGGGGACCCCAGATGGGTCTCGTGCTGCTCGGCGGCGTCTTCCTGGCTCAGGTGCTCGTCGTGCGCAGCGAGCTTCCCTGGGGCGTCTTGCTCGCGATGAGCGTAGCAATCGCTGTGTCCTACACCGCTGTCGCGGCCTTGGCAGGACGCAGGCTTCATCTAGGGCCGCAGCTTGTGCGCACGCGCGACATCCTAATCGTGGTTGCGGCTGGCTTCGTGGGCGCGCTTACCGAGGCTGTTCAGCTCTCGCTGTTGCTGCTCGCCACGCGGCGTTTTCATCTCGCCGACATCGCCAGCACGTCGGTTCCGTTGATTGTCGGTGATGTCATCGGCATCGCGGTCGTCACGCCGCTGGTGCTGAGGATAGCGGCAAGGCTCGCGCGCCCACCGCTGTTTGCGAAGGGAACTCTCGCCGAGCTGGCATTCCTGGTCGTCGCAATCACGCTGATCCTGCTGATCGTCGTGCGTCCACCAGCGCACCTCGCGCAAAACCTGTTTTATCTGCTTTTCGTGCCAGTGGTGATCGCCGCTGTGCGCCATGGCATCGACGGTGCCTGTGCCGCGCTCGCGATCTCGCAGCTCGGGCTCGTCGCGTTTCTCCATTGGCACGGCTTCGAGCTTTCGAGGTTCACCGAGTATCAGGTTCTCATGCTGGTGCTGACCGTCACCGGCCTGATTGTCGGCGGCCTCGTCAGCGAGCGGCAGGCCGCTGGTGCCGAGGCAGAGGCTGCGCGCTTGCGACTACACGAACTGGGGGCAGAGGCTGCCCGAACGGCTCGTCTGAACATGGCGAGTGGCATGGCGGCCGCCCTGGCACACGAGATCAATCAGCCCATGACGGCGGCACGCGCGCTGGCCCGATCCGTCCAGGAGTTGATGCGCGCGCCTGCGGGAGATCTCGTCAGGGCGGAGCGCAATCTCACATCGATGATCGAGCAGATCGACCATGCTGGCGAAGTGATCAAGAGAATGCGGGAGTTCCTGCGCCGGGGCGAGCCTCACATCAGTACGCTCGACATGAAAATCGTGCTGGCCGAGGCCGTAGCCCTGATGGAGCCGATGCTCAGATCGCGCAGGGTGATGCTCAAGCTCGACGTGCCAGCCGGTTTGCCGTCGGTGCATAGCGACCGCGTTCAGATCGGACAGGTCGTCATCAACCTCATCAAGAACTCCATCGATGCCATGTCGGAAGAGACGACCCAAGGGCGGGTCGAGGTTTCGGCGCGCGTCACGGAAGCCGGCAGGTGGATCGAGATCGCTGTCAAGGATAACGGTCCGGGGATCAAAGCCGAGCAGGCCGATGCCTTGTTCGAGCCGCTGAACACCTCGCGGCCTGATGGAATCGGTCTGGGGCTATCGATCTGCAAGGCCATCCTCCAGGCGCATGGAGGGCGGATTTGGCTCAGCTCGTCGGCCCCCGGGCAGACCGAGTTCAGGTTCGCGCTGCCTTCTGGCGGGGAGCTGTCGGCACCGCAGTGAGAGCGGCCGACAGAGCGTGTGACAGCAGAGCAGCCATTAGTAAACATACGCCCAAACCCGTACGAATTTCCTTCCTCATCGTCTGGGCTGACTATGCTGGCAAGCCGTCTCCACAGATGCTCGGTATGCCGACAACGTTGCCAAGAAAGAACCCGGGAGGGTACCGCCGTCAGTCGGCAGGCGTAGCTGCCGAGCGCGGGTTGCTCGGCGCTACGCTGTTAGTGGCGCTGGTATTCAGTTTGGTGACCGGCGTGTTACCTGCCGAGCTGGTTCTGCCCGCGGTGAGCATCATTGTCGTGGTCTCTGGGCTGCTGCTGGGAGCTGGGACGCTGTTGATCGGTCGGCTGCGGGCGCCCCTAAACGACGGATTGCTCCACATCGCCGGCGTCCTGGTGTTATTCGGCTTCGCCGCAGCGATCGTCTGCGACAAGACAGAAGCCCTGCGCCTGTTGGGGGCGTTGCCCGGAATGTGAGAGGCATAAGCCCTCACGTACCGTCTGCTCGGTTGAAACTTTGCCTCATTCG